>JANLZV010000012.1:0-22043 GCA_031366425.1 Pyrinomonadaceae bacterium
GCCACAGAGCTTTTGCCAATCTCGGTCGCTGTCATTCATTGTCATCGTCGCTGCTGCAATCCTTTCCAGCGCTTGGTCGAGTCTCTCGCTCCGAATAAGCGCGCAAACCGCCGCAGGCAAAGCGCCGCTCACCCACGAAACGATGTGGTTGCTGAAGCGCGTCGGTGCGCCGAATCCGAGTCCTGATGGGAAGTGGGTTGTTTTCTCTTTAGTCGAACCAGCGTACGACGACAAGGACCAGATCTCCGATTTATGGATTGTCCCGGCGGACGGCAGTGCGTCGGCGCGACGCTTAACTTCGAGCAAGAGTGGTGAATCAGGAGTTGCGTGGAGTCCTGACAGTCGCCGAATTGCTTTTTCCGCGAAACGCGAAGGCGATGAAGTTGCACAGATCTACTTGCTTGATGTGATTGGCGGCGGTGAAGCGGTGCGCCTGACATCGCTATCAACCGGCGCGCGCTCGCCTGAGTGGCGACCCGACGGCAATGCTCTGCTCTTTACCAGCACTGTCTTTCCCGGCACCGCCGATGACGATGCCAACAAACGCGTGGCTGCCGAACGCAAGGCGTTGAAATATAAGGCGCGCGTCTACGAGCGTTTTCCGATTCGCAATTGGGATAAGTGGATCGAAGACACCCAGACGCATTTATTCGTGCAGGGACTTGAGCCGGGCGCGAAGGCGCGCGATCTCCTGGCCGGCTCGAAGCTCTTGATTGAACCGGGTTTCGCCGGCCGCGTGAGCGATTCGGGTGAAGAGTTTGACGCAGTCTGGACGCCGGACGGTCAGGCTGTGATCTTTGTGGCGACGACGTCGCGAAATACAGCGGCGTATGCAAACGTCAATTCGTCTCTGTTCAAAATAGCGGCAGCGGGCGGCGAGCCGGAGCGATTAACGACGGGTGTTGACAGTTTTAGCCGTCCTGTTTTCCGTCCCGACGGTCGCGCACTCTACGCGATCTCAACGATCGAAGGCAGCAACGGAAAAGTCTACAACTTGGATCGACTCGCGCGGTTCTCGTGGCCCGCGATGGGCCAGCCAACGATCCTGACTTCAAGTTTTGACCGTTCAGTGGGCGCGTTTGGCATCACTCCCGACAGTAAATCAATTTATTTGCTGGCTGAAGAAGCGGGAAATGAAAAACTGTTTACGCTTCCAGCGGACGGCGGCGAAGTGCGCCTGGCAATGGATATGACGAAGGGCGTTTACACGAACTTGAGGATTCCCCGGAAGGCATCGTCGACCATAGTTATCGCGAATTGGGAAAGCGCGATGAACCCTCCCGAGCTTTTTCGTCTCAATCTCAACGATAAAACACAGCAGGCGTTAACGAGTTTCAATGCGGAACGCAACGCCCAAATCGATTGGCAACCGCTCCGGCACTTTTGGTTTACCAGCAAAGCGGGGAAACGCATTCATAACATGGTGGCCCTGCCACCGAATTTTGACGAGCGGAAAAAATATCCCTTGCTGGTAGTTATGCACGGCGGGCCTTACAGCATGTGGCGTGATAACTGGGGACTGCGTTGGAACTATTACTTGCTCGCGCGCCCTGGCTATGTAGTGTTGCTCACGAACTATTCTGGTTCCACCGGTTTCGGCGAAGCGTTTGCGCAAAGTATTCAAAACGATCCGTTTCGCGGACCAGCCAACGAAATTAATGAAGGCGCCGATGAAGCGATCCGTCTCTATCATTTCGTCGACGGCACGCGCCAGGCTGCGGCGGGCGCGAGCTATGGCGGGCACCTCGCGAATTGGCTGCAGGGAACTACCACCCGTTACAAAGCGCTCATCAGTCACGCCGGATTGATCAATTTGGAATCCCAGTGGGGCACTAGCGACACGATCTATTCACGCGAGGTCAGCAATGGCGGACCAGTTTGGGAACAGGCGCCGACCTGGCGTGAACAGAATCCGATCCGGCTGGCGAAAAATTTCCGGACCCCGATCCTGCTTTCAGTTGGTGAAAATGATTTTCGCGTGCCGCTCAATCAAACGCTGGAAAACTGGAGCGTGCTGCAACGCCTTCGCATTCCCAGTAAGTTGATTGTCTGGCCGGAAGAAAACCACTGGATTATGAAAGGCGAAGACAGCAGGTTTTTCTATCAGGAAGTCCACGCGTGGCTGAAGAAATACATTGGCGAGCCCGCGATGGCCGTGTCCAACTAAAACGATCGCGCTTGCTAAGAGAACCTGGTAATCCGTTTCCGACCCCCAGCAATTTGCAGAGGACTACCCTCGTCTTCGCCGGGTTCATCCGTCTTTCGCGGTAGCTGCAGACTTGATTTGAGTCGGCCTATCGATTAGCTTTCCCTTTACACTACCCAGTCGCAATTGTCCCATATCGCTTCCAGTTATGCCGTTTAGCTCGCTGAATCTTCTGGCTGTTGCCGCGTCTGCCATCCTCGCTTTGGGGCTGACACCGGCGGTGCGGGCCATCGCCAGACAGCGAGGCCTGGTGGCCAAACCCAAGACCGACCGCTGGCACAAAAAGCCGACAGCGATGATGGGCGGGGTGGCGATCTGGCTGGCGGTTGTCATCAGCTACTTTGCATTCGTCAGACCTGCTTCACAGGGCTGGGGCCACTTTCCCGGTTCGTTCCTGGATGTAGTGATCGGAGCCAGCACGTTTCTGTTTTTAGTTGGCCTTGCAGACGATCTCTTCCATTCCAAACCATATCAAAAATTGATCGGGCAGGTGATGGGCTCGGCCTTCGTACTTTATTACGGACTGGCGCTGCCCTGGACCGGCTCCCACTCGATCAACATGGCGATCACCATATTCTGGCTGATCGGGATCACGAATGCAGTTAACTTGCTGGACAACATGGATGGCTTGGCTGCGGGAATTGCGGCGATCGCATCGTGCTTTCTGGCGCTCAGTTTTATCAGCACGAATCAACCAGTCGAAGCCCTGATGCTGTTGACTTTCGCCGGTGCGTTGTTAGGGTTCCTGGTTTTCAATTCAAATCCCGCGACCATCTTCATGGGCGATTCGGGTTCGATGTTCATCGGATTTTTTCTGGCCAGCAGTTCCCTCGTAAACCTTTCGGGCGGGCGATCGCGCAGCCTGGTGCCCGTGCTTGCGGTGCCGATTCTCGTACTCTTCATTCCAATCTTTGACACTACTTTTGTGACGATCCTGCGCAAGGTGTCCGGACGGTCGGTGTCGGAGGGCGGCCGTGATCACACGTCGCATCGGCTGGTGGCGCTGGGCATGACGGAACGGCACGCCGTCTGGATGCTCTACGGCTTTGCTGCGCTTTCCGGCTTGCTGGCCATGTTCGTGCAGCGCGTAAAGCTCGACGTAAGTTTGGCCGCCATCGCCGGCTTCACGATTCTCTTGACGCTGCTCGGAGTTTATCTCGCCGGTGTGAAGGTTTATGACGACACTGACGAAGCGATCGCTCAGCGAGACAATTCGCCTTACGCGTTTCTGGTGGACCTTTCTTACAAGCGGCGAATTTTCGAGGTGCTGCTGGACGTAATTCTAATCCTGCTGGCTTACTGGTGTGCCTACGCCGTAAAGTTTGGCGCTCTCTCGGGCAGCGCTGCCTGGAACCTGTTTCTGCGAACGCTTCCGGTGCTCGTTTTTATAAAGATGGCTTCGTTTTTGGTGATGGGCGTTTACCGCGGAATCTGGCGTTACACGAGTCTTGATGATCTGATCGTGTTTGTTAAGGCAGTGATCCTCAGTTCGGTCTTGAGCGTGCTGGCGGTGCTGTTTGCGTTTCGATTCGATGGCTTTTCGCGGACGATTTTCATTATCGACGCGATCCTGATGTTCATGTTCCTGGCCGGCAGCCGCATGGCGTTTCGTTTATTCCGACAGGTGCTGCCGGTCTCCCGCAGCAGTTCGGGCCGGCGAGTTTTGATTTACGGGGCCGGCGATGGCGGCGAACTTCTGTTACGGGAGCTGTTGAATAATCGAGCCCTGAAATATGCTCCGGTAGGATTTCTCGACGACGATCCGGCGAAGCACGGCAAAGTAATCCATGGGCTTAAAGTCTACAACGGCAATGGTGATCTCAATGCAGTCTGTCGTAAACAGGATGTCGACGAACTGCTGATCTCGAGTGCGATAATGTCGAACGAGCGACTTCAGGAAATTTTAGACATTTGCCGTAATCAGGACATCGCTGTGAAACGCATGCGGATAACGATCGAAGACTTGTCAGATTAAAACGAATAAGCCCGACGCGATACTTCCCCGTTAATTTATGCCTGATCAAGTTATCCATTTACGGGCCAGTCTGCCGGCTAAGCTGGCGATGACTCTGATTGTGCTGCTGGGGTTGTGCAGTTCCTGGTTTGTCGTTCGCTGGTACATGGGAAACACCATCGCCGAGTATTTCTCTCCCGATGAGCGCCGCACTGAAGTGGCCCAGTTGGCAGCTTCGTGGGCGCCAAAGGATCCGCTCCCGCATTGGCGCCTTGGAAACCTCATCCAAAAGGAATTGCCGCCCGATCAAATTACGCAAAGTGTGGCGGAATACGAAAAGGCAGTCAGCCTCGCACCGAACGATTACCGTTTCTGGATGAGTTTGGGCCAGGCGTTGGAGCAGTCGGGCGAAGCGGACAAGGCTGAAAAGGCGCTGCGGGAAGCCGTGAAACTTGCGCCCGCTTACGCCTATCCGCATTGGTATCTGGGCAATTTGTTGTTGCGCACGGATCGCTATCCGGAAGCGTTTCAGGAATTGCAGCGCGCGAGTCAAGCGAATCCAGAACTTCAATCGCAACTGTACAATCTGTCGTGGCAAGTTAACAAAGACGATTTCGAGGCGCTTAAAACTTCCATCGGTAACACTCCCGATGCCCGCGCCCAGTTCGCAAGTTATTTGCTTGCGCGCGGCAGATTCGATGAAGGGATGCGCCTGTGGAATTCGCTGACGGAGACGGAACGTCGCTCACGCCGCTTCGCCGCTGATCCAATCATCGCGAATCTTATAGCGGCGAAACGTTTTCATCAGGCCATCGAGGTTTGGAACGACGTGGCACCTGGCCCGGCGTATCGCGCGGATTTTGATCGCATCATCGATCGGGGTTTTGAAGACAATGTCACGCATGGGCCAGAGGCGGTGTTCGGTTGGCAAGTGCAATCGCTTTCGCAAGTGCAGATGGGAATCGATGCCGGGGTAGGTCATGAAGGCAGCCGCAGCCTGCGTCTGTTTTTCCAGGTGCGCTCGCGTCTCGATGCGATCAGCGTCACGCAACTGGTCCCGTTGCGTCCTAACACGCAATATGATTTCGAGTGTTATCAAAGAACCGAGCGTTTGGAGAGCGCCTCAACGCCCGCGGTTGTCATAGTCGATGCTGGTGACGACGCGGTTCTGGCGGCTTCGCCAACTGCTCCCGACGGCAACAACAACTGGCAACCAGTCGCAATGTCCTTTAAGACGGGCCCGAAGACCGAAGCGGTGAGAATTAAGATTGTACGCAACTCTTGTCAGGATAATGCGGTTTGTCCGATTTTCGGCACTATTTGGTATGACGACTTCAACCTTAAGCCCCGAAAATAGTTTGCTCATTCCTGAGGACGGCGCCGTGGCTGCCGTGCCTGCGAGCGGATTCACGTCGTACCGCATCAGGCACACGATGGCCAGCAGGTTCGCGTTTCTGATTCTTTGCGTCGCGATAATTCTGTCAGCACTCGCTTTCGGGACGGTCCATTACTGGACCCAGGCAGTCTTCTTCCTCGGGGCAATCTCGATCCTGACACTCTGGTTGATCGACAGTTGGGTGCTCGGATCGTTTCGCATCAGCCGCAACGTTTTGCAGTTGCCGCTGCTCGGCCTGTTTTTAATTGGCCTGGTCCAACTGCTGCCGCTGCGAACGCCAGAAAACGCCGGAACGCTTCCGTTGCCTTTGTCTAACAGCCTGTCACTCGATCCCTATTCAACGCGTCTGGTGTTGATTCTGGTAGCTTCGTTGCTGATTTACTTCGTAGCCGCGCTCGTGTTCATCGATACGCCGAAGCGCTTGCGTTTGCTGGTTCGGACCATCACGATCTTCGGTTTCTTTCTCGCCATCTTCGGATTGACGCAATCGCTGACCAGCCCAAACAAGGTCTACTGGATTCGCGAGTTGCCGCAAAGCACAGCCTTTGGTCCATTTATAAATCGTCATCACTTCGCCGGGTACATGGAACTGACCCTGGCCCTGCCTCTCGGGCTACTTTTCTCGGGCGCGGTGGAAAAGGAAAAGAGGGTTATCTATCTATTCGTAGCGGGCCTGATGGGGGTCGCTCTAATCATGACGAATTCGCGTGGCGGACTCATCAGCTTAATCGCGGAAATACTTTTTCTGACGGCGACGATGGGTTTCAAGCGCCACAAGCGAAAGCACGAAACGAAAGTCCGCAAGCCGCGCATAAAAAGCGCGGCGATAAAAGCCGGACTCGCCTTGACGCTGATTGTGGCGTTGCTGGGCGGGGTAGTTTTGCTCGGCGGCGAGGAAGCGTTAAGCCGTTTTGTAGGTTCAGTGAACGCCGACGACCCGACTACGGGTCGTGCACATTTTTGGAGCGTTACCGTCGACATTATCAAGACTCATCCGATCATCGGCACCGGCCTGGGTGCGTTTGGAGTGGTTTACACCGGCTATGATTCTCGCAATGGTCTTTACCGGCTGGAGCAGGCCCACAACGATTATCTGCAGGTGTTGTCCGATGCGGGCATCATCGGTTTCATCATCGGACTCGCTTTCGTCGTTTGCTTGTTTCGGATGGGATTCGCCCGCCGCGAATCGGAGGATACCTTTCGGCGCGGGGTGGCCACCGGCGCGCTGGCCGGATGCTTTGCCGTATTGGTCCATAGCTTTTTTGATTTCACTCTGCACACTCCCTCCAATGCGTTGCTTTTTTTGATGCTGGCCGCACTGGCGACTCTAAATGGACGCGTTGAAGAGGTACAGTCGCGACGGAAAAAACGTCGTTCGCGGGAATCAACGGCAGCTGCTTGAAGTTGAACGCCGACTGCGCCAGTCCATCTGTAGTATTATCCGTGCCCAATCCAATCCATCGGTCGTCACATTTTCTTCGTCACAGGAGACGCCTTGGCTTCAGCTAAACAAATAAAGAACGGTGAACGAGAGTCTTCCGCGCAGTCGTCGGTTCCGGAACTCTGTCTGACCGCTGCCCTGAAACATGCCAAGCACGATGCGCTGAATCACAAGGTCGATTCGGACTGGGTCAATATCACCGCGGAAACATTTGTGGACCGAGTTCGCAATGTGGCGTTGGGCTTGGCAGAAGCTGGTGTAAAGCCCGGCGATCGCGTGGCGTTGCTCTCGGAGAATCGACCGGAATGGTCAATCGTGGATTTGGCAATCCTGAGCCTGGGCGCGATTAACGTTCCTATTTACACTACCCAGGCTGTCGATCAGATCCGGTACATCCTCACGGATTCAGGCGCCCGCGCGATTTTCGTTTCCAACCGAAGATTGTTTAAGCACGCCCGCAAAGCGCTGGAGGGTTTGGATTTTCTGGAGCGAATCATTTTCTTCGACGGTGAGATCAGCGACGCGCTCGATCGTTCGACCACCCTCGAAGCCCTGGAGCAAAGCGGGAAGGAACGAGCGCGGAATCACCCGGCTGCTTTCGAAGCCTACCTAAAAGCAATCAGGCCAAACGATCTCGCCACGATCATTTACACTTCCGGTACTACTGGTGAACCAAAGGGCGTCATGCTGACGCATATGAATTTTGTCTCCAATGTGCTCGCGATTACTGCCGGCTTGCCTATTGGACCCACGGACATTGCTCTGTCGGTGTTGCCTCTCTCGCACATCTTTGAGAGGACCGGTTTTTACATTTTTTGTTACAACGGGGTCTCCGTTTATTACACCGCCTCTTTTGATCAGGTAGGAGAAAACTTACGCGAAGTAAGGCCGACGGTGATGACGGCAGTACCGCGTTTGTTTGAGAAGGTCTATCACCGGATCGTAAAAAAAGGATTTTCGCAAAAAGGCTGGAAGCGCCGGGTGTTCGTGCGTTCGCTCGAGGTTGGGCACCGATATGCTGAGTTGAAAGACAAAGGCAAACGAATCGGAGCAGGTCTCCGGCTGCAGCAGAATGTTGCCGACCGCCTGGTATTTTCAAAATGGCGGGAAGGCGTTGGCGGCCGTCTGCGATACTTTGTGTCCGGGGGAGCGCCGCTTTCTCCCGCGCTCTCTTATGCCTTTATGGCCGCGGGCATTCCGATTCTCCAGGGTTATGGTGCGACCGAGACCTGCATTGTCACTGCGAATAGGCCCGAAGATAACCAGGTGGGCTCGGTGGGATTGCCATTCGAAGGAATCGAAATTGCGATCGCGGAAGATGGCGAGATTCTTTTGCGAGGGCCAAACGTAATGCGCGGTTACTACGGTCATCCTGAAGAGACAGCGACCGTTCTAAATAATGAGTGGTTCGCTACCGGCGACGTCGGCCACCTCGATAAGAAGGGGCGGTTATACATCACTGACCGCAAGAAGGACCTGTTCAAGCTTTCAAACGGCAAGTATATTGCGCCGCAGCAGATCGAGAGCTTGCTGAAACAAAGTGAGTTTGTGAGTCAAACAGTGGTCGTCGGCTTGGGACGCAAGCAGCCGGCAGCTCTCATCGTCCCTGAGTGGGAAGCCGTCAGACAAGCATTGACTGACGCGGGCGAAAAGTTTCCCACCGATCGTGCGGAGCTGGCGAAATTTCCCGCGGCCATCAAATTGGTCCAAAGCGACGTTGCGGCGCTCACGCGAGAACTGCTCGATTACGAGCGCATCCGTCGGGTGGCTTTGTTACCTGACGAATTCACGATCGACAACGGCGAGTTGACACCAACACTCAAGGTCAAGCGACGGGTAATCGATCAGAAGTTTGGAGACGTGATCGACGATCTTTATGGCTGATGGTTGTGTTTCGGATTGAGGAAGTTTGGAAGGTTTTGAAAAACTTCGAATGAAAAATCGGTCGCGGTTAAACTTCACACGTCGATAAAACTAAGGCCCTTCCGGCCGTCGACTTTGTCTTCTGCCTTTGCTTTGCCCTGACCCAGTATCGATTCCGCCAATACCCTCAGATTAATCGGCAGATCCGGTGTGCGACTTTCATTTTTCGTCGGCGCTGTGTAAAACGACAACAGTGGCAACTCGCAATAGCAGAAATCGCAGCCAGCCAGGTGATGTCTGACCAAAAAATCTATTTCGGGTGCGAGCACCTGGAGTCGGAACGAAAGCAGCAGGCTTGAAGACGGGCAGGATAGTTTCTTGCTAAACGATTTTGCAGTCGATGCTTTCATCTAATTGCCCCTGGGGTTAAGGACCGCGCAAAGCTCTTGTGCGCAAACTTTGAAAAGACAGACCAGCCGGGAGATTGGGGAGGGCAAGGGGGCGAATTCTGCTTGCCTTCCAAAACCTGAGAACCAGCACGGTAATCCAACTTGTTCATGAACTTAATAGGCTCAATTCTTTGAAATTTCCATAAGTTTCTTCCCGCGCAATGTCTTTTTGTAGTCTGGAATCAATAACTTGCCGGAAATGTAAAAACATGTTGCTCAATCATGGGATTGTTGCTAAGATGCTCGCCGTCAAGTCAGAGAGCTCCTGCTCTTTGACGCTCATCCAGGGTAGCCCACCTGTTTTCCGCAGGATAGCCGGGCAAATCTAAATTGACTAACCGAACCTGATCCATTGAGAAATCGATGGAGACTCAAATCGCCTGCTGCGGAGATTACCCCCATTTGGTTGCCTTACCCAAGGCGTCTCGTTTCACTGAGTAGCTGACAGAATTTTCTTGAGCCGCGCTTTCCGTTTTGACGGGTGTCCCAGGACGGCCCTTGTAACCTTCCCACCTAAACTGAAGTTTCATCTAACCTGCCTACCCAAAAATAATCCCAGTGAAATCCTTAAACGTAGAAAAACAAGCTGAGCCAAGAACCATGGGTGAAGGACTTCAACCTGCTCGTGCTAAGCGCACTGCCGAACGCATTGCGAAGAGCGGCAAGTGGATTGAAAGTCTCCGTAGTTCAGACGTCAATCGCCTTTGGTCAGAATTGCACCGCATTGTCTCACATCATCCGTTGGTGAGGGCTTCGCGAAGCGCTGGTCTGTTGGTCGAAGAAGGCGCCGGAAGTGCCCATACAGACCTAACTCAGGAACTCTTCGTTCAACTTCTGAGTAAGAATCGATTCGAGCATTATCTCGACACCGAGATGACTGACTACGAAATCGAATGTGAGATCGGCCAGATCGAACTTACAAACTTGCTCACAGCCGAACTGAGGAAGCGCCATCCGGAAAGCTACCGCCTCGCCCGACGCATCTCCACGCTGATCCAGTCGAGCTCAAACTTCCGACGGTTTGATACGAGTGGAAGCGGTGATGAACCACATCGCCGGTTGGCTGATCGGATGTATGGGTTGAGCGAATGGGCCGACGGAAAACGGCGGCGCGACTCACACGACGTGGAGCAGCGCGTGCACATTATTCCGGTTCGCCCGCGCGACACCCGCATGGTCGGATGTACCGGCGACTCACAGGTAGTAATCAGCAACTCGGATCTCGAAGACTTGATCGTATCAGTGCTGGACGCCGTCGACTCTCCGGCTGACGTCAGGACCTTGCGCAGTCTGGTCATGTCACGTTTGCCCGTGATGGACATTTATCTCGTGCCGCTTGACGGCGATGATAACGATGGCGATGGCAATCACTTCCAGCCCGTGGACCTCCAGGAAAATCCCGAACAGGGCCTGATGAGGCGCGAGTCGGAAAACGAGGCCGCTGGCTTCGTTGACCATTTCCTCAGCAACTTACAAGAGACCGTGCGCGGCAAGCTTAAACAGTACAACCGAATTCTCGGCGTGCTGTGGCATTGCTATCTCAGCCAGGAACAGGCAACGCAGCTGGAGGTAGCCGCAGTCCTCGGTGTTTCAGACTCGCTAGTGTCTGACTATCGACGGCGCATTGAACAGGAATTACGGGCGCTTTCGTTTTCCGAAGTGGAAGAAGCGAGGCGATTCGAAGGCGCTTTGCGCGAGCGCGTTCGGGAGATGGTCTCAGTCAACAATCAGAACGAGGTAGCAGTCTAAAGAGGTGGGCCGTTCGAAGAGCCTTCGCTTTCGACTGAGATTCGAGGCTGCGGCGCGTTCAGCGCAGTGGCTTCTTTTGCTATTTGAGGCCGGTAAACTTGAGACGAGAAGCGGAACAACTTGATTTAGATCCGGTGCGCCCGGGAAGGCTTGCGGGCGGTTTTCCGGCTGGATCGGATTACGAACCGGTCAGCCGTTCGCCGCAAACGGTGACGTCCAAAGCCATTGTGCCTGCTGCTGAACCGCGACCAACGCGTCGAGTACCAAGCACTGCTCCAACCAAATCTGAGTCGTTAGTTTCCACTGCCCCAACGGGGTTACCGGAGACCTCACACTCAACGGCAAGCCAGTGGCGACTAAAGCGCGGCCACGGACTGACGTTTGCGGCGCTCTTTCTTTTTACAGTAGTACTTTACACGCGGCCGGCGGAGTTTTATCCATCGCCATTGACGGCATCGTTAGCTCTGATCCTCGCTCTAATCACTCTGGGTTCGTTCATTCCCACGCAGCTTTCCCTCGAAGGCACACTAACGGCGCGTCCCGTCGAAATAAATCTTGTTCTACTGTTTTGCCTGACGGCCTTGCTTTCGGTACCCCTGGCTATTAATCGGGCGGTGGCCTGGCAGGAATTCAGCGGCACCTTCATTCGCTGCATTGTCATGTTCGTTGTGATCGTGAATGTAGTGAGGACGAAAACGCGTCTAAATGGACTTCTATTTCTCGCTCTCGCCGCTGCCATCTGGTTAAGTGTAGAAGCAATCAACGAGTATCGCCTCGGGTTGAATTTAATTCAGGGTTATCGAGCTAGCGGACGCGGCTCCGGTATTTTTGGAAACACCAACGACATGGCCCTTCACGTCGTCACCGTCTTTCCGATTGTAGTGGCCTGCTTATTTGGCTCGAAGGGAGTGGGACGCAAAATCATCTATGGCGCCTGTTCAGCCTTGCTGCTTGGCGGAATCGTTTTGTCTTATTCGAGAGGGGCATTTCTGAGTCTAATCGTGGTCACAATGTTTGTCGCGATGAAGATGGGCCAGCGTCATCGGCTGGGCATCGTGATGGCCGCTTTGACGCTAGGGGGAGCCGCTCTCTTGTTGGCGCCTAGTCAATATGGAGGTCGGTTGCTTTCTATATTTGACTCGAGTCTCGATCCAGGTGGTTCGTCCGATGCAAGACGCGGAGAGCTTTTCAGATCGCTGTATGTAGCCCTGCGCCATCCGTTGCTCGGCATTGGAATGGGAAACTACCAGTCTGAAATGTCGTATAAAGGCCTGGTTACACATAACTCTTACACTCAGGTCGCCGCGGAAATGGGCGCTACCGCCCTGGTTATTTACACTCTCTTTATCGTTACGCCACTTCGCAAACTTGGTCAGGTTGCGCGCGAAACCTTCGAAACTCGCGGCAGTTCGGAGTTTTACTACTTAGCCGTGGGCCTGCAGGCGTCGCTGCTCGCGTACATGGTGGCGAGCTTTTTCCTGTCTGTCGCTTCCGATTGGTACATTTATTACCTGGTGGGTTTTGCAGTTTCACTACGCCGTCTTTACGAGGCGGAGACAGGTAAGCCGGTAGTAGTAGAACGGCGCAAAGAAAGAAAGAAGCAAAAACGAAAGCTGCAGATCGCAACGTTCGTCGATAAATCCCAGGTGGCCGGAGTATGACTCTAAGATTCGCAACTTTGGTGATTTTCTGGTTGAGTGCTGCGGCGCTTTTTTATACTTACGCCGGTTACCCCATGTTGCTTGCAATGGTCAGCTGGTTACGACCCAGACGAGTAAGGCGTGGAGACTTCAAACCAACTGTCAGCGTTATCATCACCGCCTACAACGAGGAACGCGACCTGGCTGCGAAACTCGAAAATACTCTTACCCTGGATTACCCAAGTCAGTTGCTTGAAATAATCGTAGCTTCTGATTGTTCCACCGATCGCACTGACGAGATCGTGCTTAAGTTTGGCGCGCAAGGCGTCCGATTGCATCGCCAAACAAAACGCCTGGGGAAAACTGCGGCGCAAAACGCGGCGGTAGCAAAAGCCACTGGAGAGATCATTCTTTTTTCCGACGCCACCAGTCTTTATCAACCGAACGCAGTCAAGGCGATTATGCCTAACTTTGCCGACCAGTCAGTCGGCTGTGTCGCAGGCCGGCTAATTTATATCGATCCTTCGGAGTCGCATGTAGGTCGCGGGGCGCGTTCGTATTGGAACTATGAAACATTTTTGAAGCGGCACGAAAGTCGAGCTTGCTCTTTGATCGGGGCTTCGGGATGTCTTTACGCAGTCCGCAAGTCAGCGTATGTCCCGCTGTATAACGAAGCATGTAGCGACTTCATTATCGCGACCAAAATGGTCGAACAAGGTTTGCGCGCTGTCTACGAGCCCGAGGCTGTCTGCACGGAGGAAACCAATCGCCGCAGTGATAAGGAAATGAAGATGCGAGTGCGCATCATTGCTCAAACCTTTACCGATCTTTGGCGTCACGCCGCGATGATGAATCCCTTCAAGAGCGGTTTCTACGCGATCCAATTGCTGTCTCACAAAGTAATGCGTTACCTCGTCCCATTTTTCCTGATGGCAATCTTCCTGTCGTCCGGAGGGCTCGCCGGTTCGCCGGCTTATCGACTTTTCTTCCTGGCTCAAGTTGCTGGTTACGGTTTTGCGGCGTTGGCCTGGCTACTGGAAAAAGCCGGGGTACGAATCCGATTGCTCGCCATCCCGCAATATTTCGTGCTGACGAATATTGCTTCGCTGTTGGCGATGTATCAATTCGCTCGTGGGGAGCGTTATGCACATTGGGAGCCCATTCGCTAGCGCGACTCCGCAAGCCGGAAAGGTGATTTCACAGGTGAAGCCAAACGTACTTTTCATTGTTGATAGCTTCGAGCAAGGCGGCAGCGAACGCCAAGCGCTGCAATTGCTGCGTCAGCTTCATGAGAGCGAGCAATGCAAGGTTCATCTGGCAGTTTTGCAGGATCGTGGATCGTTACGCGCGGAAGCGGAGGCTATGGGCATCGGCGAGATTAACGAATACCCGTTGACCAGTTTTTACGATTTCAATTTCTTGAAACAGCTCGGCCGTCTCAGGCGATTTATTCGCGCGAATAAGATCGACGTCGTACACACGCATTGTTTTTACACAAACATCTTTGGGATGACGGGAGCATTTCTATCGGGCGTTCCCGCTCGCGTAACGTCAAAAGGCGAGACGGATGGTTTTCGCACTTCTCTGCAAAAGCGCGCCGAGCGCCTTTCGTTTCGCATGGCGCATCGGGTTATCGCCAACTGCCTGGTTGTTCAGAATCAGTTGACTAGGGAAGGTGTCAGCCCAGCCAGGATAATCCAACATTACAATGGCCTCGACCTTGACCGCATGAAGGTCGAGGCGGGACTCAAACGCGACGATGTACTCGCCGAATTTGGTTTGCCGGCCGCAAGGCGATTCGTTTCCATCGTCGCAAATCTCCGCAACCCAGTGAAAGATCATCCGATGTTTCTGCGGGCCGCCGCGCGGGTGCATGCAGCGGTGCCTGATGCCGCGTTTGTAATTGCCGGCGAAGGCGAGTTGATGCCAGGTTTGCGCGAACTCGCTCAACAACTTGGAGTCGCGGACGACGTGTTCTTCATTGGGCGCTGCGAGAATGTTGCAAAGCTTCTTTTCGCTTCCGATATCGGCGCTCTCAGTTCGAAAGCAGAAGGCTTCGCCAACGCGATTCTTGAATACATGGCCGCTGGGCTGCCTGTCGTTGCGACTGACGTCGGCGGGGTCCGTGAAGCGATCGTGGAAGGTGAAACCGGGTTCATCGTTGGGTCCGGCGATCACGAAAAAATGGCTAATCGAATAATCGATATCTTTAACGATCCGGACCGCGCCCACTCGATGGGTGTGCTGGGCCGTTCGATCGTCGAAGCCAGATTCGGTTGCGAACATCATCTTCGAAATACCCTCGAACTTTATGCCGAGCTTTTGTCCGCGCGTAATAATGCGCCGTCCAGCATCAGTCACGAGTTACGACTGAGCGAGTGAGATAACCGCACCATAGTGATGCCTCAACGAGCCGCCAATAGAGCAGCCGCAACGATGCGTTCGAATGCGAGATCTTGGCGACTACGGTTGTTGCTGATTGCCGTGATGATCGCGGTAGTCTGGCCATTCTTTGCCTGGGTTGCCGCGCAGTTATTGATCGTCGAAGCTGAGGTCTACTCAGCGGACGCGATCGTCGTGCTAAGTGGTTCTTCGACATACATTGAAAGGGCAGACTGGGCGGCGACACTCTATAGTAGAAATCGCGCCCCGCTCGTTATCCTAACAGACGATAAACTGATTAGTGGATGGAACGCTGTCGAGGAGCGGAACCCTTTCTTCTACGAGTTAGCCGCGAAGGAATTGCAGAAGCGAGGGGTACCGACCGAACGGATTGCAGTAGTCTCCGAACCAGCCTTAGGTACTTACTACGAGAGCTTGAACATTTGCGAACACGCGACCAATCACAATTTCAAGAAGCTTTTGGTAGTAACTTCAGCCTACCATTCCCGTCGCGCGCTTTGGTCAATGCGCCGCGCTTGCGAGCGATCAAAAATCGAAATAGGCGTTAGCGCACCAGACCCGGGATGGCAGACTCCGTCGCCGTGGACCTGGTGGGTGCATCGCTGGGGCTGGAAAGTAGTCGCCGGCGAATATGTAAAATTGATCTACTACCGAATGCGGTATTAGTCACTTAAAAAAAACTCGCGGTCGCTGCGAAGGAGTGGTGTTAATGAGATCTGCAGTTAAGAATCGGGTTCGGTTGGCTCTGCAGTCGATGTCGTGGCTTTGTCTGGGAATCATCGTGATCATAGGGTTCGGCCACGAGAGCAGGCGATCGGTCGAAGCGGGAAGCAGCGTCGCACCGTCGCCAACACCTCCAACTCGACCCCGCACAGTCGCACTCGGCGCGGCCACGATTCCCGCTATCGGCCCCGGCGCCAGTCTTCATGGCAAGCGGCTTTTTCCGTTGGACAATCCCTGGAACCAGGACATTTCAAGCATGCCGATCGATCCAAACTCACCGAATCTGATCAGGAGCATGGGTCCCAATGACGTACTTCATCCGGACTTCGGAACGACGTGGCGGGGAAAGCCAAACGGCATTCCTTACATCGTTGTGGCTGGTACGCAGCCGCTGGTCCCAATTATTTTCAAATCATATGGTGACGAAAGTGACGCAGGTCCATATCCGGTGCCGCGCAATGCGCCTATTGAAGGCGGACCCGACTCCGACGGCGACCGTCACGTGCTGGTGATTGATCGGGACAACTGGAAACTCTACGAATTGTATGCTGCTCATCCGGCGAACAACGGCGCGAGTTGGAGCGCCGGCAGTGGTGCAATTTTTGATTTAAATTCAAACGCGCTGCGCCCGGAAGGCTGGACTTCGGCCGATGCGGCCGGGATGCCAATTTTTCCCGGGTTGGTGCGCTACGACGAAGTCTTCGAGCAACGCGAGATCAAACATGCTTTGAGATTCACCGTCCCGCGCACGCGCAGAGCCTACGTTAATCCCGCTCGTCACTACGCCAGCGGTGACAAGGATCCGAACCTGCCACCAATGGGTATGCGTGTGCGGTTGAAAGCCTCTTTTGATATTTCTAAATACTCTGCTCCTGTTCAGGTCATTCTACGAGCGTTGAAAAAATACGGCATGATCGTCGCAGATAACGGTGGCGGGTGGTATTTGAGTGGCGCGCCCGATCCACGCTGGAGCGATGACGAACTTGGGATGCTGAAAACTGTTAGAGGCTCAGACTTTGAAGTGGTGCGGATGGGAACCGTTCATCAATAACTCGCCGGTAGATCTCGACGATCGATTGAGCATATTTCTCGGGTGTGTATTCAGTAGCGATCAGCGCGGCGGAGTTGCTTATCAGCCGTTGCGCGAGCCCGCTATCGGTTAACACACGGACCATCGCAGCAGCCATCGCTTGTGGATCATTCGCCGGAACCAGCAGTGCGCTCTCGTTGTCGGTCAGAATTTCCGGTACGCCGCCAACGTTCGTGGCCACGATGGGAAGATTAGCGGCCATCGCTTCCAGCACTACATAGGGCGATCCTTCGCTATGAGAGGGAAGCGCGAAGACGTCTGCGGCGGCGTAGTAAGTCTGCACGTCGTTAATCTGTCCGGTGAAGACCACGCGCTCACCAAGTCTGTGCGCCCGAGCGGCAGATTCCAAGTTCGCGCGATCCGGCCCTTCGCCAACAATAATTAATTTCAAAGAAATATCAGGATGCGTTTCCCGAAGGTGTTTGAAAGCGGTCAGCAAGTCAGACTGTGCTTTTTCTCGCGATAGTCGACCCACGGTCAGTACCATCCGTTCACCGTTCGCGAATCCAAGCCGCAGTCTTAACGCATTTATGTCTGCCACACTTGGCAAAGGCGCTGGTCGAACTGAATTATGCTGCACAGCGATCTGCTCAACAGCCACGCCGCTATTCTTTGCGAGTTCTTTTGCAAACGCATGACAGACGGTGACGATCTGTCTCGCATGAGGCAGCGACCACCGATCAGCTCGATTGTAAACGCGCATTTTCAGATCGGTAGCAGTGTAGCCGTGATGAAACGCCACCCAGGGGATTGCTCGCCAGACCTGCGAGCGCCAAAGCAAAAAATGCGATTTGATTGAATGAGTCACCACCACATCGGGGTTCTTCTGTGCGACGAGCTTCTTGAGCGCTGAGATGGCAGCTAAATCGAAACGCCTCCGCTCGGGAATGATTTCAACTTCCAAATCCAGCATGCGAGCTGCCCTTACGACATCGGTTTCTAATGAAGCAGATTCGCGGTCTCTTGCAAAAGTAACGACACAAGCTTCGACACGTGGAAAGTCGGATGACCGCGAGGCGAGCTCCTTCGCAACACGATGAAACTCCAACACGTTTTTCGCGACCGCATTGATTGACGTCGCTTCAACGATCGAAAGAATTTTGATGGTCTGTTGGTTAATGGCCACTAAGGTCCAGCCCTAATCACGATTCGGGAGCATGCATGGCTCTAACCGTCCCGCTCGTTTCTGTCAGCTAGTAGTTTTTCGTAAGTCCTGAAGAGCGACTCGCCCGCTATCTTCCACTCATAGCGTTGCGAAACAAGAGCACGCCCTGCCTGGGAAAGTCGTTTTTGCAGTTCATCACTCGCTAATAAATCCGAAATTGCTGAGGCAAGCTGTTCGTTAGTATCCGCAATCACAATCTCGGTGCCGTGTCGCACTTCCAAACCTTCCGCGCCCAGCGTGGTTGAAACAACGGGGATGCCGGCGGCCATTGATTCAAGAATTTTCAAACGACTTCCGCCCCCAACCTTGAGCGGAACAATCGATGCGACGGCCTCTCGATAATAGGGCCGGACATCATCAACCGTATCCGTAACTTCGATTCCTGGATGGGCCGACAGTTCGCGAACCTCGGTCGACGGGTTGCGTCCTACAATTGTGAATACCAAATCAGGTTGCCGCGGGTGGATTACCGGCCACACATCGCGAGCGAAGTCGACCACCGCATGAATATTCGCGTGGTAGTCCATCGAACCCACGAAGACGATCCTGATTACTCGTACGGGCTGGTTGGCCTTCGCCGTTGAATCGGCAGATTGCGAACGTTGCGCGGAATATGCTTTGTTGATTTCCTCGTCGGCGTAGTAAGCGCTATCAACTCCATTCTCAATCAATGAAACGAAACTTGCGGGGTTGGCTTGAAGGATTTGTTCGCGGTCGCGTTCGCTGACTACGACATGCGCATCGAAATCGCGACTGGCTTGTTGTTCAAGCGCTCCCAACTGTCGCGCAGTGTTCCGCGCATAGGTGCGCCGCGCAAAACTGGGTTCGCGCTCGCTGTAGCGTCGCATTAGTTCCGACTCGATATTGTGCCAATCGCAAACTGCCAGCGGCCTCGAAGCCGCTGACCTGATTATCGGCAGGTAGCCCATCAGGTGAATACTTTCCATCTGGACCACATCGAATCTCTGTTCGCTTAGTAAATGGGCCAGCGCCTGTTTCATTGCCGCGGTGGTGTAATTGAGCAAAGAAATCGGCGTCCGCCCTAACGCGCCGCGAATGAGATTGGCCGGGCTGTAACCCGGATCGCGTTTGACGGTAATCACCCGCTCGTATGGGTTCTCAATATTTGGGAGCGGTTCATCTGACTCGGTGAAAGCCAGCAGGGTCACGCGAGCGTTGCTCGACAGCACGCGGGCGAGGTTGTAATTCCTGATCTTCGCCCCAGTATCCAGCGGCCAACAGACTCGGGGTGCTAGTTGGAGCACGCGCATGTTTGGTTCCCGCGATGCCTGGGTTGTCAGGTCAATTCTCCTTGAGCCTCGGTTAGGCGCTTAACGGTAAAGCGGCGATTCTAACGGCAAATTCGACAGATTCGTAAAACTATTAGCCGGAACAGCTTAGGAACCGGCAAATATGCAAAATTAACGCGAATTTGCTGGATTCGGAAGGCCCGTGTTCGTGTATAATGCCGAAGGCACTTTCGCCATCCTTCCTGGCTGCACCCAACGGGCACGCAGCGATCCCACACCGAGCTAAGTTTCCTTTTGATGTTGCCGACTGAAACTTCCAATCAGCCGCAGTTTGCCTGCGACGACAAGAATCGCCACTTCCGCACTGATCACCTGAACGCCGATCTGGCGGGACGTTCCGCTCGTGGTGGCGCAGTAACGATGGCCGCGCAAGCAGTCAGGTTCGTGATCCGCATGGCCTCGACGATCATGCTGGCGCGACTGCTAACGCCGAGCGACTACGGCTTGATTGCGATGGTCGCGATCCTGGTCGACTTCGTTAGCATGTTTCAGCACATGGGTCTTTCAACTGCGACCGTCCGGTGGGCCGAGATCAATCATCGACAAGTAAGCACGCTCTTTTGGCTCAACATTCTCTTGAGCGCCGCGATCATGTTGGCGGCCGTCGCACTTGCGCCGCTGCTCGCCTGGTTCTATCACGAGCCGCGGCTACTAGCTGTTACCGCCTGCTATGCAGTTGCGATTTTCCTCACCGGGCTAAACATTCAGCACGAAGCGATCCTGGCGCGGCAGATGCGCTTCGGGACGATTGCCACAATCGAGATCACTTCGATCGTAACGGGCCTGGTCGCCGCAGTCATTGCCGCCTGGTATGGCGCCGGTTATTGGGCCCTGGTGGTCAATCAATTGGTGATGACGCTGGCCACGGTTATCGGAGTTTGGACTACCTGCAGATGGATTCCCGGCTTACCTTCACGCGGCTCAGGTATACGCTCGCTGCTATCTTACGGCGGCAATCTCACGGGCTACAACGTCACGAATTATTTTGCTCGCAACCTCGACAACGCGCTAATCGGTAAAGTTTGGGGAGCCTATCAACTCGGCATCTACTCCCGAGCTTATCAAATGCTGCTGATGCCGATGGCGCAAATCAACAATCCCCTGGTTGCAGTCGCAGTGCCCGCGCTCAGCCGGTTAACTGATTCTCCTGAACGTTATCGAAGTGCGTATCTCAAAATTCTCGAAAAAATTGCAATGATTACCATGCCCGGCATTGTGTTCATGGTTGCGATGTCGGATTGGCTGATACTGCTACTGCTGGGTTCGCAATGGCGCGAAGCCGGATCCATTTTTATGCTGTTGGGTATCGCAGCTGTGATACAGCCGGTGACTAAAACCGTGCCGTGGTTGTTCACCACCCAGGGACGGACGCGAGAAATGTTGACGTGGGGTTTCATCGGAAGCGGCATCGCGGTTATGTCGATTGTCGCGGGCTTGCCTTGGGGCGCAAGAGGCGTGGCGGCGTCTTACGCGGCGACGGACCTCTGCATTTCCACGCCACTGTTGTTCTGGTATGCGGGCCGGCGTGGACCAGTTCGCACCTCCGATTTTTATCGCACGATCGCGCCATCGATTTTTGCCTCGCTCGGTTCGCTCGCTGTGCTGCTGGTCTGTCGTTACTGGTTAGAGACGCTGTCGAGTCTGATTGCCCGATTGGCCATTGCATTCTTAATCACCCTCGTCGTTTCGTTTCTGATTTTTTCAGCGCTGCCCGCCGGAAGACAGGCGATGCGAAATTCAAGAGAGATGCTAATGCTGCTGTTGAAGCGGCCGCGAGAGTCGGTCGCATAAGTGACCTAGGAACGATGCTTAAACAATTCAAACAATTTACTCTGAAATCACTCAAGACCGCCGGCGTCTCGACGCTGGTGCGTGATAGTCGATGGCGGCGGCAGCGGCTCCTGATCCTTGCGTACCACGGAATTTCAATAGACGACGAACATCTCTGGAACAGTTCTCAGTACATGCCTGCCGAGACACTGCGGGCGAGATTCCAGTTGCTGGAGAAATCGAATTGCGCCGTGCTGCCGCTTGATGAAGCGGTGAAGCGTATGTACGCAAATGACCTCCCGGACCGCGCGGTGGCGATAACTTTTGATGACGGGACTTCCGACTTTTACCGAAGAGCTTTTCCCGTGATCCAGGAGTTTGGGTTACCAGTAACGTTGTATCTAACGACGTTCTACACCCATTACAACCGGCCAGTTTTTGACCTGATGTTGTCGTATCTTCTTTGGAAGGGACGCGATCAAGTCCTCGATCTGCGGGCAATCACTGGGGAAAAATCAGGAATAGACTTGCGCGACGCGGCTTCACAGGAGAAGACGCGTGCGAAATTAGCAACTTTTGCCAGAGCACGGAAGTTGTCTGCCGAAGAAAAAGACTCTTTGCTGGCGTCGCTGGCATTCCAACTCGGCGTGGACTTCGGCGCATTGAACGATCAGCGCATCATGCACAACGTGACGCCAGACGAGGTGGCATTACTGGCTGCGGGCGGAATCGACGTACAACTGCACACGCATCGGCACCGCACGCCAATGGATCGCCAACTCTTCCTGAATGAGATCAAAGACAACCGCGCGAGCATTCTGGAAATGACCGGCAAAAACGCGGAGCATTTTTGTTATCCATCCGGCGTTCACGATTTGGCATTC
>JANLZV010000121.1:0-4713 GCA_031366425.1 Pyrinomonadaceae bacterium
CGCTGACGACGTAACTGCGAAGCGTCGCCGGGACGTCCGCGATCTCGTTCTGGACCAGGTGCGAAACGTTTTGCGGTGTGAATGTATAGTAGGGCGTGGCGGCTACATTAATCGTGTAGTCGCCGCCGGCCGGCACGCCATTGAAGAAATAATTGCCGTTGCTGTCGCTGCTGGTGTTGGCGACCTGAAAACCGCTGAGGGTCACGAGTGCTCCCGCCGTTCCCCTGGTCAACGCACCCTTTAGTTTACCGCTGATTGAATACTTAACGCGCGTTGCTTTGAATTCGAGCAGGCGGTCGCCCAGCAACACGTCAACACTCTGCGGATTGAACTGAAAGATTTGGCCGGCTGCGGGCGTTACGATGAAACTATGGCCGGGAGCTACGTCGCCGAAAGAAAACTGACCGCCTCCGGAGGTCGACAGAGATTTTGTAGATCCGTCGGTCGTGTCCGCGAGCGTTAGTTGCACGCCGTCGAGCGCCTGATCGTAGTCATCACGCAGTTGACCAGCAATCGTAAATGGCTTCACCGGAGTGGGAGCCGCCCCTTGATCGTCGGCTGGTCCACCCCCGACGTGTCCAATCCCAATCCTGACCCGATTGCTGCGCACGCCGCCGTAGGAGACGCGTACGAGCACATCGCCGACGTCAGTCAAATCGTTACTCAGCCTGATCACAACAGCGCTCAACCATTGCTGATTCGCGACTGGTCCAACGTGTTCCACTGTCAATTGATAAGTCCGATGGGCCGCATCCTCCGCCTCCGCCGTCACGACCGAGGAATTTTCGCCCGGTTGCAGTTTCAAATTCATCGCAAACAGCATTACCCGAGTGCGTGGATCAGAGCTCGGCGCAAACGGAGAGTTCAAAGCAAATGGCTCGGGAGAAAAACAGACGGACTCAAGCGCAATGGCGCGGGTCGAACCGGCCTGGCTAATCAGGAGCGGCGCGTTGACTGTGATATCGGTTGCTGACGCGACCGTTGCGTTTGTACTGCCATGCGGAAAGGCGGCAACGGTCAACAAAAGCACGCCTAAGACGGCGACCAGGCCGTGGGCAGTCGACATCGAAACTCGCCGCTGAAACTTTACAGTCATGCGGGCCGGACAAAATCGTGTTTCGGTTGTCGCCCTGATTTGGGCGAGCTCTTTCTTCATACCGGTGAGAAGGTGCGAAAGCGGCGGCGCTTTGAGATGAGAGGCAGTAGGCTTGGTCCAAGCCGCCGCTCATCGGTTCAGCAAGCGTTCGAAAGGACGGCAGTAATATACGTACCAGCCCACATTACTTCAAGGTTTTTGCGGCGAAAAGGCTTCATTTTGCTGCGTCACCTGCCTCTGGACCAGCCCACGGAAGCACCCACACTCATGCGTATCCCGCAAACCTGCCCGTCGCACGCATAGGTTAGCGCGACGCTGAGCGGATTGAATTTTCAACCGCCGCGTTACGTTTCAACGGTGAAAGATCACTCATCAGTGGAGACCATGAAATCGAGCCCGGGCCGCCGCCTGCAGATCTTTCTAAACCAGATGAACCAAACGAAGTTACTAGCGGAGTGATCGCCTTTCAGTGTTTTCGCAATCCTGTCCGCACGCTCTGCGCTTGCGAAGTTCATCGCTAACCCCGGGGAGTAGACTTCCAGCCAACTCCCCTCAGCCAACTGAAAGGAACAGTAAAATGAAAACGCATCTCTTCCGCACATCCTCGATTCTTGCCGTAGCCAGCCTCCTGCTCTCGCTAGGCTTCTCCGGCATTGCTCAGGAACCAAGGCCCAAGCAGCCGGAACAGGGACAACAGGAGCAGCAGGAGCAGCAGCTACCTGAACTCGCGGTCCAACAACTCGACGCTGAAATGCTCCGCGTCGCCATCCCACAATCATGCAAAGGACTCACTCCCGTGATTCAGACACACGACGTCCTCGATAACTTTGCTCCGGCAGGGAGTGCCGGCACGCTCAGCCCGGCCTTGACCAACTTTCTCGCCGGCAAGCCGCTCAAGGGCTACGATGATCCGCAAGTCAACAAATATTTCGGCGATAGTTTCAGGCTGAAGAATTGCCGAGTTTGTTACGCAACCCTTGAAGTTCGCGTCCGCCACTACGGCGATGTCTGGCCCAACGACAGAATCACGGTGGGCGCGGCGCCGTTCAGTTCGTCGCCCGGCATGACACTCCTCAGCACCGGAATCTGGAATCCCCAAACTCCAAACCCGAAAACGTTGACGTTTGCACTCCCGGCAGCGACGCTCAGCAGCTACCTCGCAACCACCTCGACGTTACCTTCCTTCCTGGACATAGTTGCCCAAGACGACACGGATTTTGATTCCATCAAGTTGTCGGTCTGGTACTACTAAATCCACGCGCCCTCGGCAGGAGTCTGAGCCTCTCACCGGCTTGGGCTCCGCTGCATTTCCAGTGAAGTTATTTGGTGTCCATCGGCTTGTAATTGCGCTATTCTGTCGCCGCAGTTTGCCACTGGAACCAGGGGCCTCAACATTTGCCCAACACAAAGAGCAACAAAGAAGTAACGCGGGAAAAGTTTGCGAGTTTTCTCGAATGGCTCAGTCCTGACCTCGAACGCGCGGGTGAGGAATATGAGCGCTTGCGGTTTCGCTTGTGTACATTTTTTGCGCAAAGGCATTGTCCCGGTCCGGATGAACTCGCTGATGAGACTATCAATCGCGTGATCCTTAAAGTCGCGGAAGAACAAATCGAAAATAAAATTGCTTACTGCTACGGGGTGGCGAGGAATATTTATCGAGAGTCGCTCAGGAAACAGAAACCACAGGTCGACATCGACGATGTAACGATCGTCGCGAAGGAACCTGAGCCGCAGAGTGTGCCCGGCGAATGTTTGGACAAATGTCTGGATGAACTTTCTCCAGAAAACCGCAATCTACTTCTCGACTATTTTTCGGAAGCGAAACTCAAGAAAATTGAACTGCACCGGCGGATCTCCGAAAGCCTGCAGACTACTCAGACCGCGTTGCGCATGCGCGTGATGCGAACCAAGCAGAAGCTAAAAGTTTGCGTCCAGGATTGCATGAATTAGCAGAGCGTTACAGAACGGTGTGAAAAGGCACTTATGATTGGGCGGCGATAGCCATGGGTGAATCCTTACCGAAAGACGAAACAGTCCGCGAGTATTTGTTGGGCCGAGTTTCTGACGAAGCCACGCTCACCGCGCTCGAGGATCGGCTGTTCGCTGACGAAGACTTTTGTACGTCCGTGGCCCTTGCGGAAGACGGTCTCATCAACGACTACGTTTTGGGACAACTCAATTCCACTGATGCGGAAAGTTTTGAGACCACGCTCGCGCTTGATTCCGAAAGACGATTCAAAGTTGAACTCACCAGAGCGGTGAGAGAAAAAGCGTTGGCCGGCAGGGAAAGTTTGGACGCCGACCGGCCTTCGTTTTTCGCGTCGCTGGCCGCATTTTTTCAACAACCAAAATACGCCGGCGCTTTTGCCGTGCTCGTGATCGCCGTGGTCAGCGTTATCGTCTACGTCAACCGGAAAGACGATACCGACCAGCTCGCCGAACTGCGATCGATTTACCAGCAGGGCCGACCGACCGAGACGCGGATCTCGGAATTTGGCTATGCCCCTTTACCGCAACTGCGCGGAGCGCCTGATGCGGTTGACAAGAATCGACTGCGCCGGATTGAAAATAATCTAATCGAAGCGACGGAAAAAAACCCGAGTGCGAAAACTCATCATGCGCTCGGCGTGTTTCGGCTCACGCAACGAGAATATCCCGACGCCATCCGTGAATTTGAGAGTGCAATAAAGTTTGGCGAACCGAGCGCGAGGTTGGAAAACGATCTGGGCGCGGCGCACTTCGAGTTTGCTAAAACCGTCGCAAAGGAAAAGCGGCTCGAGGAACTGGCGCAAAGCCTCGAGCACTTTACCAAAGCTACCCAACTTGACAGCAACTTCCTCGAGGCGTTGTTCAATAAATCACTGGCGCTCGAGGAGCTGGCTCCGCGCCAGGCGAAGGAGTCGTGGAACCTCTACCTGCAGAAGGATCCGTCTTCGCCGTGGGCCGAGGAAGCGCGGAAGCGGCTCAGCGCAATTCCCGATGAGACATCGCTCTTCAAGACTGATGATGAGGTGTTAACGGATTTTCTCGCCGCCTATCGCAGTCAAGACAAGGTGCGCGCGCAAAAAATTCATAACGAAACCAAGGGTTTGTTAAAGGAGTCTGCTGTTCCCTTGCAACTGTCCCGGCGACTCTTGATTGCGAGGCAAAGGGGCAGCGATGCCGAAGCTAAAGAGAGCCTGGATGCTCTAAACTTTATCGGCGGCTTTGAGCAAGAGCAAAACGCCGATTTTTTTTTCTCCGAATTAGCTGATTTTTACGCGAACGCCAGTCCGAGCCTCACGGAACCGTTGCTCCAGGCAAAAGAGAATTTTGCCACCGGTCAACGATTGGTCGGGATCAATAACCTGGCCCAGGCGATCTCTGCATTTGAGAAAAGCCGCGACCAGTTTCAAAAACTCGGCGACGAATGCGAAGCCGGCGTTGCTGAGAATTGGGCGGTGCAATTGCTTACCGACGTGGCCCGGGTCTCCGAGAGCAGGGTCCGGTTCGCCTCAATCATCAGGAATGCAGAAAGCAAAAAATTCCAGATTCTTGCGATCCCTGCCTATTACGGGCTCGGAATGAGCGACTCACATCAGAACGAAATCTCGCAGTCAAATAAAAACCTGAAAACT
>JANLZV010000137.1:0-6632 GCA_031366425.1 Pyrinomonadaceae bacterium
CGCTGACCTTGGCGCAGATTGCGCGGCTGGAAGGAATTTCGGTTGCGAATGCCGGCAAGCTGATGTGGATTCTGAATAAAGCGGGACTGGTCCAATCGCAGCGCGGCACCAAGGGCGGCTATCGGCTGGCGCGTTCAGCCGGCGAGATTCATCTGAACGAAGTTATCAGCGTGCTCGACGACGAGAGCGTCGAAACACATTGCAAGAGTTATGCGGGCGTTTTGGATTCATGCGTGCACACCGGTGATTGCGGCATCCGGCCAGTGATCGTTGAGTTGCATCAAATTGTCGATAACGCTTTGTCCGACATCACGTTGTCACAACTGTTGGGAACTGAAGCCAACGTCGACGCGGTCTTACACAAGATTCAGAGTTCGAGAACCAAACTGGAGAACAATCACGTGCAAGCGTGACGGCCGCCTGATGCGGTCATACTAGATAATGAGCACAGCAGAAATATTAAATCAGCAGGAATACAAATACGGTTTCGTAACTGACATCGAATCCGATGTTATTCCTCGAGGTCTGACGGAAGACACGATTCGGCTAATCTCTGCGAAGAAGGATGAACCTGACTGGATGTTGGAGTTTCGTCTCAAGGCTTATCGTCATTGGCTGACCATGACTGAGCCAAAAAACTGGCCCAACATTTCTTATCCCGCCATCAACTACCAGGACGTTATTTACTACAGCGCGCCCAAGCGCAAGGCTTCATTGGCCAGCCTCGACGAAGTTGATCCCGAATTGTTGCGCACGTTCGAAAAGTTAGGCATCCCTTTAACGGAACAGAAACAGCTAGCCAACGTAGCCGTCGACGCAGTTTTTGACTCGGTTTCGGTAGCCACAACCTACAAAGAGAAGTTGAAGAAGCACGGCGTAATCTTCTGTTCGTTTACGGAGGCAATTCGCGACTATCCCGACCTCGTGAAGAAGTATTTGGGATCGGTAGTACCGACGAACGACAACTTTTTTGCCGCGCTTAATAGCGCCGTCTTTTCCGATGGTTCATTTTGTTTCATCCCCAAGGGCGTGCGCTGTCCGATGGAGTTGTCGACCTACTTCAGAATTAATAATTCCGAGTCGGGACAGTTTGAAAGAACGCTGATCGTCGCCGAAGAGGGTTCGCACGTTTCCTATCTCGAAGGCTGCACGGCGCCAAAGTTTGATAAGAACCAATTGCACGCAGCGGTAGTCGAACTGGTGGCGCTCGACGATGCGCAAATCAAATATTCAACCGTGCAGAATTGGTATGCCGGCGATGAAGCAGGCGTAGGTGGTATCTATAACTTCGTGACCAAGCGCGGCAAGTGTGCCGGCCGCAATTCGAAAATTTCCTGGACACAGGTTGAGACGGGTTCGGCGATTACCTGGAAATATCCTTCCTGCATTCTGCAGGGCGACAATTCCATTGGCGAGTTTTACTCGGTGGCGTTGACCAATCACGCGCAGCAGGCAGATACGGGAACGAAGATGATCCATCTGGGGAAAAACACTCGCTCGACGATCATCTCGAAGGGAATTGCCGCGGGAAAATCGAATAATAGCTATCGCGGCCTGGTGAAGGTGATGCCGAAAGCTGAGAACGCGCGAAACTACACGCAGTGTGACTCGATGTTAATTGGGCCCAACTGTGGTGCCAACACGTTTCCCTACATTGAAGTGATGAACAACAGTTCGAGCGTAGAGCATGAAGCGTCCACTTCGAAGATTAGCGAAGAGCAGTTGTTTTACCTGCAGCAACGCGGAATCTCGCAGGAAGACGCCGTGTCATTAATTATCAACGGATTCTGCAAAGACGTTTTTCTGCAGTTGCCGATGGAGTTTGCGGTCGAAGCGACTCGGTTACTCGGAATGAAGCTCGAGGGAAGCGTCGGATAAAAAGCGTTTGTCGGGAAACGGGTGTCGGGTGCCGGCTGATAAGTCCTAACCGGCGCCGGCACCCGAACCTGTGACTTGAACATTTTACGGAGCACATTATTTTCATGTTAGAGATTAAGAATTTACACGCGGGGATTGACGGCAATGAAATCCTGAAAGGGATCAACCTGACCATCAATAAAGGCGAAATTCACGCCATCATGGGGCCAAACGGTTCGGGAAAATCCACGCTCGCAAAAGTCCTCGCCGGCCATCCGGCTTATCAAGTGACCAAAGGCGAAGTGCTTTTCGAAGGCAGGAATCTGCTTGAGCTCGCGCCCGACCAGCGCGCGCGCGAAGGCGTGTTTATGGCGTTTCAATATCCGATTGAAGTCCCAGGAGTTTCCAACGCGCAGTTTTTGCGGCTCGCTTACAACGAAAAGCGGAAGCACCTGGGTGAAGAAGAATTAGACCCGCTCGAGTTCAAGGATCTTTTGAAAGAACGGGCCAAGGTTGTGGAGATGGATGCCAGCTTCATGTCGCGTTCGGTGAACGAGGGATTTTCCGGCGGTGAAAAGAAACGCAACGAGATTCTGCAGATGGCAGTGTTGGAGCCGAAGCTGGCCGTGCTTGATGAAACCGATTCGGGTTTGGATATCGATGCGCTCAGAATCGTAGCCGGCGGCGTCAACCAACTTCATAACTCCGACAACGCGATCATCCTGGTGACCCACTATCAGCGTCTGCTCGATTACATCGTGCCGCAGTTTGTGCATGTGCTGGCGAACGGGCGCATCGCAAAAGAGGGCGGCAAAGAACTAGCGCTCGAACTCGAGCAAAAAGGCTACGACTGGCTGAAGAGCGTGGCGGCCGACTCCAGTTCGCTGAGCGGATCGACTAATTAATCGAATTAATCAATGACTACTGAAATTCAATCACCGGAGAATTCTTATCAGCGGGCCTTCGAACGGCTGGATGAGCGCCAGGGCAACCAGCCTACGTGGCTGCGGCGCTTGCGCTCCAACGCCATGGTTCGTTTCAGAGAGCTGGGCTTTCCTTCGGTGAAAGACGAAGAATGGAAGTACACGAACGTGTCCGCGATTGCCAAGGGCGGCTTCACCGCACTCGCTGCGACCGAGGCCGAAGTTGAAACGAGTCCCACCGGATTAGTAACTCTCGGATCTCCTGAGACATCGGCGAGTCAACTAATTTTTGTAAACGGCAAACTGCGCGGGGATCTTTCCTCAGTCGCAGGTCTGCCGTCACAGGTCGCTGTACTCGATCTTTCCTCGGCAATTCTGGATGAGCGTTACAGCGAGATTGTACGAACGAAGCTGGCCCGTCAGGCTGATCATGTGGCGAACGGTTTCACCGCCCTGAACACTGCATTCATAGCCGACGGCGCTTTTGTTCATATTCCTAAAGGCACCGTGGTTGAAACTCCGATCCAGTTGCTTTTTGCTTCGGATGGTGCGATCGAAAACGCAGCCACCTTTCCGCGTGTTCTTATAGTCGCCGAGGAAAACAGCAGTGCGATCATCGTGGAAAGCTACACCGGCACGCATGACGAGACATATTTCACGAACGCCGTAGTTGAGATTGTCCTCGCGGAAGGCGCGCGCCTTGAGCATTACAAAGTGCAGCGCGAAAGTCTCAAGGCTTTTCACGTTGCCACGACGATGGCGGACCTGGGTGCTAATTCCACTTATGATTCGACTACGATTACCTTTGGCGCGCAGCTTTCCCGCCATGATTACGGCGTGACTATGGACCATGAGGGCGTCGAGTGTTGGGTTGACGGCTTGTACCTGGTCACTGCTGGTCAACATACCGACACGCATTCGTCAATCGACCATCGCAAACCGCATTGCATCAGCCATCAACTCTTTAAGGGGATTCTCGACGGCAACTCGCGAGCGGTGTTCAACGGCAAAGTTTTTGTTCGCCATAATGCTCAAAAGACCGATGCGATGCAGACGAATAAGAATCTGCTGTTATCGAACGAAGCGCGAGTTGACACGAAACCCCAACTCGAAATTCTGGCAGACGACGTCAAGTGCGCGCACGGCGCCGCCGTGGGACAAATCGACGAAGACCAGTTGTTTTACCTTGAGACGCGCGGCATTCATCCGGATTTAGGTCGGAACCTGCTGACCTATGGTTTCGCCGAAGAAGTGATTGAAAAAATAAAGATCGATTCGATTCGGACTGAGCTTGATCAGGCAGTTTTGAATCGTCTCAACGCACAGCTCGAAGCATGATCTATGGCAACCCTCGAGAAATCAGTGGTCTCTGAAATAAACTCCGGCGTCGGTTTTGACGTGGCGCGCGTACGCGAGGATTTTCCGGTGCTGCGTCAAATCGTTAACGGCAAGCCGCTGGTGTACCTCGACAATGCTGCATCCTCGCAAGTGCCTCAAGTCGTGATCGATCGCGGCAGCATCTACCTCGAAGACGAGCATTCCAATATTCATCGCGGCGTTCACTACCTCAGCCAAAAAGCCACCACTGCATACGAAGGCGCGCGCGAGAAGGTGAAACGTTTTATCAACGCCGGTCACGCGAAGGAATGCATCTTCGTGCGCGGCGCGACCGAAGGCATTAATCTGGTAATGCACGGATACGGCCGGAAGTTTATCGAGGCTGGTGACGAGATCATCATTTCGGCAATGGAGCACCACGCCAACATCGTACCTTGGCAAATGCTTTGCGAAGAGAAGGGCGCGCGGCTGCGCGTGATTCCGATGAACGACGCCGGCGAGTTGCTGCTGGACGAGTATGACGCGCTGTTAAATGAGAGAACAAAGTTTGTGGCGCTCAGCCATATTTCGAATGCTCTCGGCACGGTCAACCCAATTAAGCAGATGATTGATCAGGCCCATAAATACGGGGCTCCGGTGCTGATCGATGGGGCCCAGAGCGCTCCCCATATGCAAGTGGACGTGCAGGATCTGGATTGCGATTTTTTTGCGTTTTCGGGTCACAAGATGTTTGCGCCCACCGGCAGCGGAGTGGTTTACGGCAAAGCCGCGCTGTTGGAAAAAATGAATCCATTCCAGGGCGGCGGTGACATGATTCGCAGCGTCACGTTTGAAAAGACAACCTACGCCGAACTGCCGAACAAGTTTGAAGCGGGAACTCCGGCAATAGCTTCGCAAATTGGTTTGGGCGCAGCCATCGACTATCTCGGCTCGATCGATAGGCAGCAAGCAGTAGCACACGAACACGATTTGCTTCGTTACGCGACTGAACGGCTGAAGGGTATCGAAGGAGTGCGCATCATCGGCACCGCGAAGGAGAAAGCGAGCGTGCTGTCGTTTGTGATTGATGATATTCATCCACACGATATCGGCACGATCTTGGATCAGGAAGGCATCGCAGTTCGCGCGGGTCACCATTGCGCACAGCCCGTGATGCAGCGCTTCAACATTCCCGCGACTGCGCGCGCGTCCTTTGCTTTTTACAACACCAAGGAAGAGGTCGACGTGTTGGCGCGCACGGTCGAGAAGGTAGTCGAGATTTTCTCCTAGGCGATAAAGATTTCACATGTCTGAATTAACTGAACTCTACCAGCAGGTCATTCTCGACCATAACAAGAAGCCGCGAAATTTCCTGAAGCTGGAAACGGCGAACCATTCAGCGGAAGGCTTCAACCCGCTTTGCGGCGATCACTTGACGGTCTATCTCAATCTGGAAGAGGGCGCCGTGAAGGAGATCAGTTTTGAAGGCTCGGGCTGTGCGATTTCGAAAGCCGCTGCCAGCATGATGACGCAGGCGCTGAAAGGGAAGAGTAAGGAGGAGGCGGAAACGCTTTTCAGGGCGTTTCACGGGATGGTGGCGGGTGAAACGGAAGTCAGCCAAGAGGAAGATGCCAGCGACGGTCTCGGCAACCTGCGAGTGTTTTCCGGTGTGCGCGAATTTCCGGTGCGCGTAAAATGCGCCACGCTCCCCTGGCACACAATGCATGCTGCGCTCAATAATGAGGCTTTGGTTTCCACCGAATAATAACTCAACCACAATTTCTTTACTTGCCGACGGCCATCCTCATGACCGTCGTTTTATTTTATGCGGCTGACAAAGTCTGCATGGGTGGGCATAATGTCTCGACTCCAGATTCAGGACAAGGCACCCACAAGTGATCATAGACTCCGTCGAACTTCGCCAAATTCTACTTCCACTTGTTCATCCGTTTGAGACCAGTTTTGGCCGGACGACGGTGCGCCATATCTTGCTGGTGTGCGTCCGCGACCGCGATGGCGCCGAGGGGTGGGGTGAATGCACCGCGGGCGAGGGGCCGTTTTACAGTTATGAATGGGTCGAAACCGCCTGGCCAACGTTGAAGACGTATCTCGCGCCGATGGTGATCGGACAGAATCTCGAATCGGCCGCCGATGTTTGGGGCTTGCTGAGATCCGTGCGCGGACATCGGATGGCAAAGGCCGGACTTGAATGCGCGGTTTGGGACCTCGAATCGCGCCGTCTCGGGGTGCCGTTATGGAAGCACCTCGGCGGCACGCGCGAGGAGATTTCCTGCGGCGTTTCCATCGGCATTCAAAATTCTCCGGAAGAGTTGTTTGAGAAAATCGCCCATGAATTGGCTGCCGGTTATCAAAGAATAAAGATCAAAATTAAACCCGGCTGGGACTTGAAAATCATTGAGGAAGTGCGCAAACGCTTTCCTGAAATCCTGTTGATGGGCGACGCAAATTCTGCCTACAAGCTTAAGGATGCACCCTTTTTCAAACAGCTGGACCAGTTTGGCCTGATGATGATCG
>JANLZV010000154.1:0-6641 GCA_031366425.1 Pyrinomonadaceae bacterium
ACTGAGCCTCTCTCTTTTCATAAGCACTGGTACCACGAGGTCAGCCAAGTTTCGGCAACGCCGGGCGAGGCATTTGTAGCCATCACTGATCCGGGTTCGCTGATGGCCGAGACTGCGCGCGAGCAAGAGTTTGCCCGCATCTTTTTGAATCAGGCGGACATCGGTGGTCGCTATTCCGCTTTGTCATACTTTGGGATGGTTCCGGCGGCGCTGATGGGCCTCGATGTTAAAAGGTTTCTTGGCCGGGCTGCCAGGATGGCGGAAGCGTGTGGCGCAGACGCGTCTCCTGACCAAAGTCCCGGCGCCCAACTAGGAGCTATTCTTGCGGAGTGCGCGCTGGCAGGGCGGGATAAACTGACGATTACTACGGATGACAAACTCGCGGCGGTTGGTCTCTGGGTTGAACAACTGATTGCCGAAAGTACCGGCAAAGAAGGCCACGGCATTGTGCCAATCGTTGGTGAGGCGATTCGCCCGGCGTCGACCTACGGCGAAGATCGTCTCTTCGTTTCGATGTCGGTTGGCGCTCTTGATGACGAGGCAAAGGCGCAGTTTAAAGCTTTGGAAGACGCAGGGCATCCGGTTGTCTATCGAACCTTCGCGGATCTTTATGACCTGGGTGCTGAGTTTTTCATCTGGGAGTTTGCCACCGCTTTCGCCGCGTGGCGCATGGCGATCAATCCCTTTGACCAGCCGAATGTGCAGGAGTCGAAGGATGCCACCAGGGCCCTGCTGGAGGTTTTCAATGAAGCAGGAAAACTACCCGCGCAGTCAGCGGTAGCGAGCGACGAGACACTGACGGTTTACGCGGACGATGAGGTTCGCGCGTCGACTGTCGCCCTAAGTACCGTTGCCGAAGTCGTGCATCGACATTTGGACCGGACCAGGCAGGGAGACTACGTGGCCCTCCTGGCTTATGTTGAAGAAACGCCTGAAATCGAAGCCGCCATTCAGTTACTGCGCGAAAAATTGCGGACACTCACCCGATGCGCTACCACGACAGGTTACGGGCCCAGGTTTTTGCACTCAACCGGGCAACTTCACAAAGGTGGACCAGATACTGGCGTTTTCATGCAGCTGACTGCTCCGGACAAGACCGATATGCCGGTTCCCGGAGAAAGCTACTCGTTTAGCATACTCAGGGATGCGCAAGCCCAAGGTGACTTTGAATCGTTGTTGGCACATGGCCGTCGCGCCATCCGGGTCGACCTCGGAACAGACGTGCTCAAAGGACTGCACAAATTAAGTGAATTGATCGAACGTAAAACTGATGACTAAAACTGCGAGTATTGGAATGATTGGCCTCGGTGTGATGGGCCAGAATCTCGCTCTGAACATCGAGCGCAATGGTTATCCGATCGCCGTCTACGACCGCGAACCGGCGGTGCTGGATGCGTTTATCGCGCGCGAAAGCGGAAAACAAATTCTTGGCGCTCATACGCCTGAAGAGTTCGTCCACCTGCTCGAACGTCCGCGCAAGATCATCCTCCTGGTTAAGGCCGGGCCGCCGACCGACTGGACCATTAATCTGATCAAATCCTTTCTGGAGTCCGGCGACATCATCATCGACGGCGGCAACTCCTATTTCAAAGACACTGAACGCCGGCACAAGGAATTGAATTCCAACGGGCTGTTCATGATTGGTTCGGGAACCTCTGGCGGGGAAAAGGGTGCGTTGCTGGGCCCCAGCTTGATGCCCGGCGGCGATCCAGGCGCGTATGAACAGATTCGTCCAATTTGGGAATCAATCGCAGCGAAGGTGCCCGATGGCCCATGTGTTACGTACATCGGTACAGGCGGATCGGGTCATTTCGTAAAGATGGTCCATAACGGGATCGAGTATGGCGACATGCAGCTCATCGCCGAAGCTTACGGATTGCTTCGAGATGGCTTTGGCGCCAGTGCGGATGAACTTGCGGAGATTTTTGAGGAGTGGAATCACGGCGACTTGGAATCCTATCTGATCGAAATTACCGCGGAAATATTGCGAGTGAAGGATCCGGAGACTGGTCAGCCGCTCGTAGATCTGGTTCTGGACAAGGCTGGGCAGAAGGGAACTGGAAAGTGGACCAGTCAGATCGCCCTCGACCTCGGCGTTGCCATTCCCACGATCGATGCCGCGATCCAGTCGCGCACGCTTTCGTCGCAAAAGGAAGCGCGCATCGAAGCCAGCAAGCGAATCAAAGGGGTCGCCAGTGCCGGTTTTGGGCCCTTGACGACGGAGATGAAGCGAAGCATTCACGATGCGTTGTACGCGTCAAAAATTTGTTCCTATGCTCAGGGGATGAACCTGATCAAAGCCGGCTCGGATGAGTTTGGCTGGAAGATCAATCTGAGCGAGGTGGCGCGAATTTGGCAGGGCGGCTGCATCATCCGGGCGAAGTTTTTGGGAGAGATCAAGCGCGCGTATGAACTCGACCCTAATCTGCCGAGCCTGCTGCTCGACGATCAATTCAAGACAAAAATTGAAAATGCTCAGACCGCCTGGCGCGCCGTGGTTAGTACCGCAATGCAACGCGGACTTCCGGTTCTCGCAATGTCTTCAAGTCTCGGATATTTCGACATGTATCGAAACGCTAATCTCTCACTCAATTTGACTCAGGCACAACGAGACTTTTTCGGTTCGCATACTTACGAACGCGTCGACAAGCCCGAGCTAGGGTTTGTGCACACCGAGTGGGAAGAATTGTTGGAAAATCAAAAGCAGTAGCCTAATTCCGCGTGGAGTTTTTCCATCCTTGAATGACTTCGATGAATTCGCCACCGAAGATTTCTGTTTATGAAACTCCGGCCGACCTCGCGCAAGCCGCGGCGGAAAAATTCGTCAGCTATTCGCGCGAACCACGTCGTGAATTCTTCAGCGTCTCATTGGCGGGAGGCACGACTCCGAAGCGGGTTTACGAATTATTGGGATCCGAGCAATTCAGGAATCGGGTTGAGTGGTCGCGAGTGCATCTCTTCTTCGGAGATGAGCGATGTGTGCCGCCCGATCACGTGGACAGTAATTATGCGATGGTCCTCACGACGCTAATTTCCAGGATAGAAATTCCACCGGTAAACGTTCACCGAATCGTTGGAGAGGGCGACCCTAACGCGAACGCCGTCAGCTACGAAAACGAATTAAGACAATTCTTCGCCGGAGAGTCGTGGCCCAATTTCGATTTGGTGTTGCTTGGAATGGGCGCTGACGGCCACACAGCGTCGTTATTTCCAAACTCTGATGCCTTAGCTGAAACGTCGAGATGGGCGATTGCCGCCAGCAACGACCAGTTGCCCCAGCAGCGAATTACACTAACGCTGCCCGTGCTCAATCATGCGCAACGGGTCATGTTTTTAGTGACTGGAAAAGAAAAAGCTGCGCGGCTGGCGCAGGTGGTGAGCGGGGGGACGGCAGACGCGCCATTGCCCGCGCAGTTGATCCGCGCGGGCAATGGAAATGATGGAAGTGACGTTGATGATGGAGCACCTCGGTCGCTGGAATGGCTCGTCGACCGAGATGCTGCCTCGCTTCTTTAGCAGCTGACGTAACCAAGCAACCAGAAGACGATAATAAACACGAGCACTGTTGAGACGCAGCCGCCGCCAAACTTCCAAGCTGCAGCTCCGGCAAGTAGTCCGCGCACAGGTCCTTGCATTTGGTCTCCTCTTAGCGGGCCGCCGCTGACTTCAAAGGTTCGCTCTTAGCCGCTTCCAGGCGTTGGCCTAGCGCCTCGGCTTCTTCCTCGCTGAAGAGTTTTTTCGCCTTCTTAAACATGTCGGTTTCTTCTTCTTCAACGTGATGCTCAATTTGTTCCTTCAAGACGGTAAACTTGGCGGTCCATTGTTCTTCGTCCTTACCCATCGAATCGAGTTCGGCGAGCAACTGCTTCACCAGCCGATGCTCTTCAAAAGCCTCGAGCGTGATGTCGCGAGTTTCATCGGCCTTTTCCAAAGCCGGATAGAGAATTGTTTCTTCGATGTTTGCGTGGATGTCGAGTTCACTCTTGAGTTGACCAAAGAGATCTTCGCGAGTTTTAACTCCACGCTCGGTGGTTGCATCAAGTTTCTCAAGAATTCCAGCGACTTTTTTGTGATCGCTTTTCAATAACGTAAACGCATTCATGATTTGTGTCTCCTGATTGTTTTGGGGTCTCGGCTAGCGCGCGCCGCCGTGTTCACCGCCGCCGGTGCCGCCGCCGCCAGCGCCGCCGCGGTCGCCGCTTTGTTGGCTACCGCCGTCCTGCTGACCGCCGCCGCCCTTATGTTCGCCCTCGCCCTGGCTATTGCTTGGTCCGCCGCCATCGGGGCGATTGTCGTCCTGCTGTTTACTCGTGCCTGTCTGATCGTTCGGTTGATCCATTGCCGTATCCCCCTTATAAGTCAGAATTACTACAAAGACTTCCAAGTAATGCCATATGTATTTTTTCAGGTCTGCAATTTCCTATTGCAGGACATTTCGCACGTTAACCGGACAGTAAACTGTTTCAGGGTTAATGATTGGCAAGACGGGTGCCACGCGTCGGCCGTGCTTAAGTACCAACGTTGCGCTTCATAAATTTGAGCAGTGCCTTTTCAGCCGCGTGCAGTTTTCGACCGCGATAAGCCAGCAGTTTATTCAATGAACCAAAGTGTTGGTCGATTGCTTTGCCTGCCTCGAAGTTGTCGATAATCTGCGGGCAAATGTAAGAACTTCGGCAAACTGCAGGCGTGTTGCCGAGGACTTCGGAAGTTTCTTTGATTGCCTCCAACACTTTTTGATGCCGCGCCGCGGGGTCCTCGTTGATAGCGGTGCCGAGTCGCGCGAGCGCGCAAGCGCAAACAAGTGTGCCGGCCCAGGTCCGAAAGTCTTTGGCGCTGAAGTTGTCGCCCATGACTTCGCGAATGTAGGCGTTGATGTGGGGCCGGGTGACGTTTACGAATTCACCGTTTTCGTTCTTGTATTGGAAGACTTCGCGCGACGGCTGTTTGAGAAGACCGCGGATCACATGGGCCACCTGCTGATCTTTCAGTTCGCGAAACTGCCGCACTCCCGACTTGCCCGGAAAATCAAACGCGACCACGTTTGCTTTGACCTTCACGTGTTTTGGCCGGAGGGTCGCAATTCCAAAACTGCCGTTCTCACTGGCGTAGACGTGACTGCCCGGCCGCATGAAACAGGTTGAGAGAATTCTTAGGATAGAGGCCATTACGGGCTCTCTTCCCAGGCCGGGTTGCCGAATTTGTGCGGCCACTATGGCGCGCATTCGGGGCAAGGCTTCGGCAAATTGAATAAGCCGCCGGAATTTTTTCGTGTCCTGCCGGCGCACGTGGTTTTCGTGATAGAGATATTGAGCGCGTCCGGCTGCATCTCTACCGATCGCTTGAACTGCTCCTCGAGGACCAGCGTTAATCCAAACATCGACCCACGCCGGCGGAATCTTTAAGTCGTCGATCCTCTTGAGGTCGGCGGCGTTCACCCGCCCCGAACCAGCGCTTTTGTAACTGAATCCCCGCGCGGGACTTCCCAGTCGAGCGATTCCCGTCCTTTGCAGTTGTTCGATCCGAGTCATGGAATCGTGAGTCTACTTTCGCTTTTGATCTCCGCGATCGCCCTGGCCGGATTTCACTGTCGTCTTGGCTTTGCGTTTTATGTCCTGGGAAAGTGAACGCCCCTGGTCGTCCGACTCCTTAAACTGACCTTCATCGTCCCTCCGCACATATCGTTTGTCGGTTCCGGTATCGATTAGTTCGCGATCGCTGCTGCCATTTGCCATGATTTATCCCTCGCTTGAAATTGGTTTGTGTAAGCTTCCTGTACATCGCGGTTTCGGGTTCGTTTAGTTACAGATCACCTCGGCACGGAATACATGGGTAGCTCGCACTTGATTGAGGCCAGTGGCAATCGTGATGCCAGCGAGTTTCTTGCGATGCTCGGCTGGTAATTAGTACCGCCCTCGTTGCTGATTGCAGATTTAGCAGAATCACGAGATCGACATCGGGCGCAGGACTTGCATTGACGTTTTCGTAATCCAATCTCAACCGTGAGGTAGACGCTATGCCAAGAGGCGACAAGGACGCCTACACAGACAAGCAGAAGCGCCAGGCTGAACACATCGAGGATAGTTACGAGGAACGCGGCGTCGGTAAAGAAGAGGCTGAGGCCCGCGCTTGGGCCACCGTGAACAAGGAATCCGGTGGTGGTAAGAAGAGCGGTTCGGGACGAGCAAAAAATTCCGCTGCTAACAAAAGCGGCAAGCAAGGCGCAACCAAAAAGAGCGCGAAAAAGAGCGCAAGCACATCCGCTAAGAAGGGCGCGGTTAAGGCGTCGAAGAAGCGAGCTGCAAAGAAATAGTTGAACGGGCTAAATTCTTAACTATCAAACAGGAGGAAAGTTATGGGTGACAACGGTGGCGGTGGCAGTACTGGAGTGGTAGCGGTTTTGGTGATTTTCATAATCATCGTGGTGGTGGCGCTGTTCATGTTTGGCGGGCGCATGTTCGGCGGGAACAAGAAAGTTGACGTAAATATCAGCGCGCCGGGGAAGTAGTGAGCGGGAAGCAGGAGGCAGGAGCAGAAGGCAGGAGCAGGAAGCAGACTGTTCCTGCCAACTGCCCCAGCCCCTGCCCCTCCTTCCGTTACTTCTTCGCGCCGGCGGCTTTCTGGTTCTCGGCGTCGAGCCACGT
>JANLZV010000222.1:0-5055 GCA_031366425.1 Pyrinomonadaceae bacterium
TTTCTGAGGTATTGAGTTTTGTGGAAAGCATTTATGCATGGGCGCGAACACGCGGCGCACGAGCGAGATAACAATCGCCTGGTGCGGCCTTTTGAGTGGGGCCTGGAGTTTATTCTCGACCATGTGAATGGCGACGACCCGCGCTCAGTGCTCCGACGCTACAGCGCCGACGCGATGAACCACAGCCAGGATTTTTTTGCCCTGCCTCCAATCACTGACTTTAAACTGACTGGCGACGAGCTAACCTGGACCAGCTCGATCCACTCTCCTTCGGTAGAAAATAATTGCGCGCGCGCGCGTTACTTTCCAGCGCCACCTGACAAAGCCCGGCAACCGCGTTCGGCGGTAGTGGTTCTGCCGCAGTGGAACGCCCAACCCGACAGTCATGTCGAAGCCTGCCGAATTTTTAATTTCCTGGGCATGTCGGCGTTGCGCCTGACGCTTCCCTATCATGAAGAACGCCGGCCGCCTGAGTTGCAACGCGCCGATCATCTGGTGAGCACAAACATCGGCCGCACGATTCAGTCGATGCGCCAGGCGGTCCTCGACACCCGCGCGGCGGTGCGTTGGCTTAAAGATCAAGGCTACGAACGAATTGGAATTCTGGGAACGAGTGTCGGATCCTGCATCGCGTTTCTAGCGTTTGCTCACGAACCAGACATTGTCGCCGGCACCTTCAACCACGTGTCCGGATTCGTGGCCGACGTCGCCTGGCGCGGACTATCAACTCGCCACTTGCGCGAGGGCTTTGGCAGTGATCTAAGTTTGGAAGAATTGCGGGAATACTGGACGCCGATTAGTCCGGTGCCGTTTATTTCGCGTCTGCCGAAGATGGGCCGGCGGCCAATGCGATTCATCGCGGCCAAATACGATTTGACCTTTCCGCTCGATCTCACTAAAGACGTGATCGCTGAGGCGAGGCGCCATGATTTGCCGCTCGACGTGGTTTGGCTCCCATGCGGACACTACACTCTGGCCGCCATGCCCTGGAAAGCGATCGATGCCTGGAAGATCGCGATGTTCATGCGCAAGCACCTCAGATAACGGTCCACCCGTGCCTAAACTAATCACCAATTCCATTGAAGGCCTGCTGGACCAACTCGATGAGTTGAAGACCCAATTCAGCTCACCTCAATATCGTGCCGTGGAAAAAATTCTAACCGAACTCTCCGGGCGAAAAATTCACGATCTCGACGAGCTGGTTCGCTTTCATGAACTGCTGCTGTTTGTTCGCGCTTACCCGCAAAACGCGCGCGTGTTGGGGCTCGCGGAGTCTCTGCTCAAGAGTTTTAGCAAACGAGTGAAAACGCTCCGCGACGCTGAAGTCGATCTTTCATCGCTTGAATCTCCGGAAGTGTCAGGCATCGCCGGCACTTCGGTAACTGACACCTTCACGTTCCCGATCGTAAGTTGGCTGGCAAGGCGGCATCCGTCACGAATCGCGCTCGATTGGGATTGGTTTGAGGACGAAAACCGCTTGTCGGAAACGTGGCCCCGCTTTATCCCACTGCTCGAAGAAGATGCATTCGTGGAAGCTAATGTTCCTTACGGCGTCTGGCTGGAAAAAGCGAAACGAAAAGCAACAACTGACGTGGCCTGGCTGATCGCGCGCTTTCAAGCTCTCGACACCTCGCCACGTGCGAAAGCAGAACTGTTCGATTCGCAAAAACTGTATATCACCTGGACCCCGACGTACCGCGCTACCCGGACCGGAATGCGTTTGCAGTTTCCCGAAGCCAAGAAGAGCGCAAAAAAATTTTACCATCGCGATCCGCTGATTCAACGACGGGATGTTTCGCTTCACGAGTTTCTGAACCAGCCGCCGCCCGAGTTTGAGCAACTATCAAAGAAGCAGGGCACGGAGATGCTTGATCTCGCGCGCGAGTCGTCGACGATTCGCTATCGCGAGCTTTATGGATTCACGCATGGTGATCCTGCCAAAGTTGTCCGGGCGAGTCTTGGACGCGGCGTGGAGCTGATTGTGACGAGTCTGCCCCAGGCAGTTCGTCTGCCTTTGCGCGCCTACCACGCTGCGATGATTTTCAAAAACGGTGTTGCCGTGGGCTATTTCGAAGGGCTCTCGCTGTTCGAACGCATGGAGAGCGGCTTCAATCTCTATTACACATTTCGCGACGGCGAAACCGCATGGTTGTATGCGCGCGTCCTAAATGTTTTTCGTCATCTCTTAGGGGTCACGGCCTTTGCAATCGATCCATATCAAATCGGCCATGAAAACGAGGAAGGGATCGAGTCAGGAGCTTTCTGGTTCTATCGCAAACTCGGCTTCCGACCCACCGATCCTGAAATCCTTAAGCTCGTGCTGAGCGAAGAACAAAAAATCGCTTCGCGCGTTAACTACCGGACCAGTGCGCGCACGCTACGTAAGCTCGCCGCCGCTCCGATGATTTTTGAGCTCGACTCGAATCCAAACCAGACCAAGCCAGGCGACTGGGATCGCTTTCAGGTGCGCAACATCGGTTTCAAGGCCGCTGAGTCTATGGGTGCAAAGTTCGCAGGCGACAACGCGAAGTTTCGCCCAGCCTCAATTAAGACTCTCGCGCGTTCGTTGGATATTCAACCAAAAGACTGGTCTCGTAATGAGCAATCGGTGATGGGCGACTTTGCATTTGCGCTATCAATGGTTCCCGATCTAGGCCGCTGGAGCAAAGCTGAGAAACTGGCGTTAGCAGAAATAATTAGGGCCAAGGCGGGTTCGGACGAAACTCGTTATCTCAAGTTAATGCAGAAACATTCACGACTGCGCGCGGCTTTGATCCGATTAGGATCTTGAGTGAGTCAATCGCAGATCTGCAGACGATGCTCCAGGATCTTGTCTTCAGAAAAGTTTTCAAGTTTCTCAAAATAAGCCGCCGACCGATCAAGCGCTTTTTCCGGTACGAGTCCTACAATTTCAGTGCTGACGATCTCAATGCCGGCACGTTCAGCCTCGCGTCTCACTGCGTCGTAAGCTTGCGTCATCCCGGTCACTTCGTAGTTCACCAGATTCATGGAAACCTGCACCAGGCCACGGGTGGACAATTCGAATCCGAGCGCCTTTAATCCCGGTAGACCTCCCTGCCGGGCCCTGACCGCACGGGCGATGGAACGCGCGATCGACACATCGGTCGTTCGCAGATTAACGTTAAATGCAATCAGAAATGGACGGGCGCCAACCGCGATCGCCCCGGCGCGCTCATGCACCCGGCGTGGTCCAAGATCCGGAGCCCTGGCCGCTTCCGAAGCGATCTCTTCGCGCAGCAACTCGAGCGCGCCGCGTCTCACATCTTCGAGATTTATCCGTTCCGGCTTAAGCGCTGCTCGCTCGTAAAAGAAAACGGGAATCGAAAGTTCCGAAGCAATCCGTTCACCAGCTTGATGGGCCAACTGCGCGCAGTCGTCGATTGTGACACCGCGAATCGGGACAAACGGCAACACGTCAGTGGCGCCGAGTCGCGGGTGCACGCCCGTATGAGTGCGCATGTCAATCAAGACAGCCGCCTGGGCCACCGCGCGGAACGCCGCTTCAACTATCGCCTCGGGGGAGGCTACAAAAGTTATTACTGAACGGTTGTGATCCGGATCGATGTGCGTATCGAGGACGCAAGCAGTTTCGACTGACTTGATAACTTCCGCGAGCCGCTCAATCGTCTGAGGCTTGCGGCCTTCGCTGAAGTTTGGTACACACTCGACCAGGCTTTGCATCAGTAAGCAGTGAGCAGTAAACAGAAAGGCCAAAAACAATTTAACGCGTCCGAAAAGACTATCACTAGCTAATGGCGACTGGCTACTATCTGGTACGACTGAATGCTAACTCCTGACTTCTTACTCCTTACTTCTAACTTCTGACTTCTGCCCTATGGCCCACGATCGCTTCATCGACCAACACAAAACCGCATGGCAGCGGTTGGAAGACCTGCTCAAGTTGCTTGATTCCACTTCGCTGCGCCGTTTGCATCGCGAAGAAGTGCGTGAGCTTGGGCGCATCTATCGGCGCACCGCTTCAGACCTGGCGATCGCGCGAGCGGAGTCGCGCGACCCGCGGTTGATTAATTATTTGAATAGCCTGGTAATTCGCGCCCACGGTCGCATCTATCAGGCGGATGCCCAGGGCGGATCGCGGGTCAGGAATTTCTTTGCGCGGGAATTCCCCCAAACGTTTCGTCGCACCTGGCGCTATACCGCGGTCTCGTTCAGCGTGTTCATGATTTTTGGCGTGATCGGATTTGTCGGGACCAAATACGATCCGGAGTTTTCTGAACTGGTCGGAGTGTCCCCTGCATTTCGCGAACTCTACATCGAAACGAAAACCCACTGGTGGGAAGACTTGAACCAGGCAAACCAAGTCGGCGCGAGTTCGATTCTCACCCATAACATTCAGGTAACAATTTACACTTTTGCGTTCGGAGCGTTGCTCGGGGTCGGGACTCTTTTTTTTCTCGCTTACAACGGCGCCAATATCGCCTCGGTGCTGGCCCTCACATATCGTGCAGGATTTGGCAATGCCCTCCTTACGTTCATGGTGGGCCACGGAGTGATCGAACTCTCGTGTATTTTTATCGCCGGCGGTGCTGGGTTGTTAATCGGCAGCGCGATGTTGATGCCCGGCAACCTATCTCGTGCCGACGCCCTCAAGAGCCGTGGCAAAGACGCAGTGCGCTTGATGATGGGCGTGGCAGTCCTGCTCGTGGTAGCCGGAACCATTGAGGGATTTATCTCGCCCGCTCCGATCGCTCCCGCGATTAAGTTCAGCATCGCCGGCCTGACTGGCTTAGCGCTCTATTCCTATCTGCTGCTGGCCGGGCGAAATTTTGATCTCGAAGCAGATACCTACGACGCTTTCCAAGCGCCACCGACGACTTCGAAAGCGTCAACCCCCGTAATTCCATCCCAAAACGCCAAAACGCTCAGCATTTCAGCGGAAATATAGTAGTGGGTCAGTTTGATGTCCGATAAGCTTCAGCTTGTCGTAACGCCTCGACAAACTGAAGTTTGTCGGACATAGGTGACGAAACTGACCCACTACCCGGAAATATTGAGTGTTGGCAATGGTTTAAC
>JANLZV010000276.1:0-1652 GCA_031366425.1 Pyrinomonadaceae bacterium
CGCGCCGATGTCATAACCAAGGTCCGCATTAAGCAGAACACTGACAACATCGCCTTCGAGCACCGTAGCGATCTGCCGGTACAAAGCGAAGGTCGGCTCATTGATGAGCACACGTTTTCCCTCGCCGATGGTGACCAGCAAGAGCGCCTGGATTAATTCATTGGAACCGATGCCGGCCAAGATTCCATCGGCTCGCCAACCGCTAAACTCCGCCAGTCGTTCATGCAATCTTTGGGGCACAAAGTTTGGATAACGCGACCAGGCGCAATCGCTGATGCGCCTTAGCGTTTCCTGTTTGATATTCACCGGCGCGTCCCAGGGGTTCTCGTTCTGGTTTAACTTTATCTGCGCCCGGTCGGGCCGAAGTGAATAGGGGCGCAACTCACGAACTCGGGTCTTGATGTTCGCCAAAGGATTCCTCATCTTAAGTTCTCCTCCAGACGAATTAGCACCGAACGCGCGTGGGCGTCTAAACCTTCAGCGTGAGCGAGGGTGGCGATCATTGATGCCGTGCGTTTCAGTTCGGCGGCGGAAAACTTCACAGTGTTGGTTCGCTTGAGAAAATCGTTAACGCCAAGCCCGGACGAGAAGCGTGCCGTGCCGCAGGTCGGCAACACGTGACTTGGCCCCGCTAGATAATCGCCAACTGCCTCAGGCGTGTGCTCTCCAAAAAAGATCGCGCCGGCATGATGAATTTGCGAGGCAATTGCTACTTCGTCAGAGACCATCAGCTCCAGATGTTCCGGCGCCAAATCGTTTACCAGCGCGCAGGCTTCGTCCATGTCGTCGACAACAATGATGCCGCCGTAACGAGCCAGCGATTCTTTAATCACTTCAGCGCGGCCCAGTTCGGCGATCTGGATTGCCAGTTCCTGAACAACTTCAAGCGCAAGCGTGTTACTCGTCGTCAGGAGTATCGCTGAAGCATCTTCATTGTGCTCGGCCTGGGCCATGAGATCGCCGGCGATATAGGAAGCGTGCGCCGTGTCGTCCGCAAGGATAATCACTTCACTTGGACCCGCTATGGAATCGATCCCGACCAAGCCAAAGACGAGTTTCTTCGCGGCGGCGACATAACGGTTCCCGGGCCCGGTGATCTTGTCCACCCGCGGCACGGTTTCTGTGCCGAAGGCGAGCGCCGCGATCGCTTGCGCCCCGCCCACTGCGTAGACCTCTCTTACTTTCAGCTCCACGAGGGCCGCCGCCACTGCCGGATTCTCCTGAAGTGTACGTGGGGGCGTAGCGACTATCAGCCGCTTCACGCCGGCAACTTGAGCGGGCACAACGTTCATCACGACGCTTGACGGATAGCTGGCAGTTCCTCCCGGAATATACAAACCGGCGCTCTCGAGGGCTGTAACACGCTGACCCAGCACCACTCCCCGCTCTGTCTCCACAACCCATGAATGCTGGCGTTCCAACTCATGAAAATAGCGAACTCGCCGAATGGCCTCGCGTATTGCTTCGAGAACTTTCGATTCAACGCGAGCGGCCGTCCGGTGCAAATCTTCTTCGTTGATCCGCAGCTCCGCAGGTTGGAGCTCACAGCCGTCAAATCGCGCTGCGTAATCGATGAGCGCCAGGTCGCCACGCGTGCGGACCTCCTGCATGATCGCCGAGACTTCGCTCAGTAACTGATCATCGAGGGCGAC
>JANLZV010000336.1:0-3034 GCA_031366425.1 Pyrinomonadaceae bacterium
GTTGATTATACACGGGGCGACTGCGACGCAGAACTCTTATCTATCCCTCGGGTCACCCAGCTGCCCGCCAGGCTTTGCACCACGAATGTCACCAAATTCCACGCCCGGGAATGGTTAACGTTGGGGTGTTGGCTTGATCGAGAGTATCCTTAGCGCCATGAGCAATCCGTTTCCAGTCTCCGACGACGACGTCATTGATGTCACACCCACACCTCCCAGGCGCCGGCGTTGGCGGCGGTATTTACTCGGCGGCCTGTTGGTCCTCTTTCTGGCGTTCTCGCGGATTCTCGCGGTCTATGTATCTGCGCTTTGGTTTGGCTCGATCGGATACAGCCCGGTCTATTGGTATATCTTCAAGGTTAAGGCAGCTCTGTTTTTCGTGTTCCTATTACTGACAGCTGGAATTCTGAGGACCGCGTTCTGGCTACTTGAACGAGGCTTCTCTCCTCACGCGCTTGGACCACGCACCGTCATGGTCAACAACCAGCCAATTGAAATCACTCCCGCACGTTTCATCCGACCGGTGACGTGGCTGTTGGCTGTCGGCTTCGGAATTTTTGCCGGACTTGGAATGCGCGGTAACTGGTTGGAGTTTGCCAACTACTTTCATCAAGTGCCGACGGAAGTCGCAGATCCGATCTTTCAGAAGCCGCTCGGCTTCTATCTTTTCTCGCTGCCAATGTTTGACTCGATCAGCTCATGGCTGTTGACTATCACCTTTGTCATCTTATGCGCGGCGATCGTTTACTCACTTCTAAACATTCCTCAGCGCACGCCAAAAGCCCGAACGCTTTCATCCTTGAGCGGCCTCGCTGCCGTGTCAATCGCTTTTGCCGCATTTCTGCTGGCACTCGCGTGGCACACGTATCTATCTCGTTTTCCTTACCTATGGTCCGATCATCAAACGTTTTCCGGCGTTACCTATACGGAAGCAAATTATCTGTTGCCGGCGCTTTTATTTGTCGTGATCGCGCTCGTGCTTGGCGCGGCGATTTCGCTGGTAAATGCTTTCATGAAGCGTGGTTTACGTCTTCTAGTGGTGGCGATTGCCCTGCCGGCTCTGGTTTACCTCGCCGGCGTCATCCTCGTGCCCGCTTACGTAAATAGTTTCGTAGTTAAACCAAACGAGCTCGGCCGCGAGACGCCCTACATTGAACATAATATTGGTTGGACACGGCGCGGGTTCGGGCTCGATAAGATCCAGTTGCGCGAGTTTGAAGCTGAAAACTCGGTCGACGCCTTAAACCTCGCTGCCAACCGTCCGACCCTGGACAACATTCGGCTCTGGGATTGGCACGCGCTGCAGGACACTCTGAAGCAGGTGCAGACGATCCGCACTTACTACGACTTTCCTGATGTCGATGTGGATCGCTACAACCTCGGCGGACAGACGAGACAAGTGATGCTTGCCGCGCGTGAGATTGACGTAGAGAAGCTTCCTGAAGCTTCGCGAAATTGGATCAATGAAAAACTGATCTACACCCACGGTTACGGCCTGACGATGAATACATCGAACGGGTTCACTCCGGAGGGCATGCCGCGCTTTGTTTTGTCGGACATGCCGATCAAATCAACAGCGCCGGAAGCCACTATCACCCGGCCACAGATTTACTACGGCCAGAAAACGGATACCGACGTCTACGTGAAGACGGCTCAAAAGGAATTTGATTTTCCTCAAGGAGAAACAAACACCTTTACAACCTACGAAGGCACGGGGGGTATTCGAATTGGAAATCGGCTGCGACGCTGGCTGCTCGCGTGGGCCCTCGACGATCTGTCGAAATTGCCATTCTCGGATGATGTCACTTCGGAAAGCCGGGTCCTCATCCATCGGAATATTCTCGAAATAATCAACGGCGTCGCACCGTTTTTAATCTACGACAAGGATCCTTACATCGTCGTCAGCAAAGAAGGACGCCTCTTTTGGATGATTGATGGGTACACTGAGTCGTCACGATTTCCCTACTCACGTCATCATCAGGTCGGCAACAATCGCGTCAACTACATTCGCAACAGCGTCAAGGTGGTTATCGACGCGTATAACGGTTCCGTTGATTTCTATGTGTTTGACGAACAGGATCCGATCCTGGCGACCTATCGAGCGACCTTCCCATCACTCTTTAAAGAGGCCAGCGCGATGCCGGCCGACTTGCGCGCCCACGTGCGTTATCCGGAGACACTGATCCGAGTGCAGGGTGAGGTGTACGGTCTCTATCACACCCAAAGCCCGAAAGTGTTTTTCCAGCGCGAGGATGTCTGGAGCGTCGCGAGCCAGTTAGGTATTGACGATCAGAACAAGAAACTTTCATCGCCAATCGATCCTTATTTTGTCCTGATGCAACTCCCCGGCGAGCAAACCTCCACGGAGTTCGCTTTGATCCTTCCCTTCACTCCGGCAAATCGCAACAACATGATCGGCTGGATGGCCGGCCGGAGCGATGGCGAGCATTACGGAAAGCTTCTCGTCTACAATTTTCCCGAGTCGCGTCTGATCGAGGGTCCACTGCAAATTGAAGCGCGCATCGATCAGAACGCGCAGCTCTCGGCGCAGTTCAGTCTATGGAACCAGCAAGGCTCGCGCGTGTTGCGAGGCCACCTGCTCGTAATTCCGATCGGGCGTTCACTCCTCTACGTTGAACCAGTCTACCTGCAGGCCCAGCGGAGTCCGATGCCCGAACTGCGTCTCGTCGTTTTGGCGATTCAGGAGCGGCTGGGTTACGGCGCGAGCTTCGACGAAGCGATGAGCAATCTCTTTGGCGAAGCTGGAAAGAACGTAGCGCAGCAGCCTTCGCTCCCATCAACTACCAACGAGAAAGCGGAGAAGGCTGGAGACGCGACTGCGAAGTCGTCCCCAGTCCCGCTATCGGTCGAGTCAGTTCAAAGACTCGTTGTTAAAGCTGTTCAGGAGTTTGACGACTACCAGCGGCTGACGGCCCAAGGCAAACACGCCGAGGCCGGGCAGAAACTCGAACAGCATCAGCGAACGCTCGACGAACTCAAGCGGCTTAGCAGCAAACAACCCTAACTTTGACCT
>JANLZV010000363.1:0-3461 GCA_031366425.1 Pyrinomonadaceae bacterium
CGCGCATCCGGGTTCTATTCCGGCCCGAGTTTGGCGAGCATCCCATGTCATCTATGTTTGAATAGTGACGGCCTTTGAGGCGATTCCAATTGAAGTCCGCGGAGCGGACGTTGGCATAAAGCCTGGGGTGGAGCGGAGCGAAACCCCAGCATCCTCACGCCAAAAAAAGTGGCTGAGCCCGCGAAGCGGCAGACAGGGGTTCGATGACAAAAACGTGAATCGTGATGACTTGGCTGTCGGCCGCTCCGCAGGCTTTGATTTTTCGAAATCACGATCCTGGGGTTCCGCTGCGCTCCACCCCAGGCTTCATGCTGTCGTCCGCTTCGCGGACTTTTAGGTCGGATACCCACGTTGTAAGCCAAGTATGTTATTGCCGTTTTTAACGGTTTCAGACCGACATCGTTGAAACGATTTCAAACCGCCCCAGTTTCAGTTAGTGCTACACTAAATGCCTTGCCTGTTCCCCTCTCGCTTTACTGATGAAAATTTGTTCGCGAGGAAATGTCCTTGACGCTAAAGCTTTCTCCGCTCCCAGCTCTCCCGGCTCGCAGTTATTCAACCGCAACTCTACGTATCATCGCCGGCTGTTTCATTCTTTCGGGCGCCACTGGTCTGGTCTATGAAGTGCTCTGGGCGCGCATGCTTGGTTTGGTTTTCGGCGCAACCACATTAGCGGTCAGTACGGTGCTCGCCGCTTTTATGGGAGGCCTCGCACTTGGCAGCGCGCTCGCTGGACGTTTCGCGGGAAGAGTGCGACGGCCAGTGCAAGCTTACGGATTACTGGAACTCGGCATCGCGCTTTACGCGCTCGTAGTCCCCCTGCTTTTCAGCGGGATCGACAATCTCTACGCGGTCATCTGGCAAACTTTTCATCCGAGTTTCTTTGTCTTTAGTTTATGGCGCTTCCTGCTTTCGTGCGTGATGCTCCTGATTCCGACGACGCTGATGGGCGCAACCCTCCCACTGTTGTCGTCAGCCATAGCGCGAACATCCGGCCGAGCTGCTACATCGATCACAAAGCTTTACACACGGAATCTGGTCGGCGCGATCTGCGGCTGCGTCGCAGCGGGATTCTTATTGCTGCCGTTGCTGGGAGTCCGCGCGACGATCTACACCGCATCCTTCATCAATATTTTGATCGGCATAATTGCAATTCTGGCAGACCGTCGTAGCCAGGATCAGGATCCGCAAACAGCGAAGGCGACAGCGACGACAACGGGCGAAACGCTGCCGGCCGGCGACGCGGGACTTTTGCAAGAGACGGCGACTGGAAATCGCTTTTGGCTGTTCTGCGCGTTTGTCTCCGGCTTTGTCACGATCAGCACCCAAGTCGCCTGGACTCGCATCCTCGCGATGATCATTGGTTCAAGCACCTACGCCTTCAGCATCGTGGTGGCGCTGTTCCTGCTCGGCCTGTCGGCGGGAGCTTTTCTGATTGCGCGGCGTGAACAGGGTTCAAAACTGCGTACGACGCTGATGAAGGTCGAAGTGTTTACCGCGATCAGCTTGATCCTCAGCCTGGTAATGATCAATCGAATTCCGGGGTTGCTAATTACTACTGGTCTGCGATGGAACATAAGTAGTTGGGCCGGGCTGCTGACGCTGCAGATTCTTTCAGTCACTTTGCTGGTGCTGTTTCCGGCCTTCCTGATGGGAACCGTGATGCCGCTCGTGCTGGTGTGGAGCGGTCGTCGTTCGGGCAGCGAATCGGTGAAGCTGGTCGGCCGGAGTTATGCGGTCAACACGATCGGAGCGATCGCCGGCGCGTTTGCAGCTGGCTTCTTTTTGATCCCGCGCATCAACACCCGATTCACGATTGTGTTCGCGGCGGCGCTTTGTATAGTCGTGGCAGCAGTAGCTTTTGAACCGAAAAGCGAGGGCCCGGATAAGGACCTCGCGCGTGGCCTGGTGGCCGGGGGCGCGCTCGCAGCAATTGTTTTAATGTTTATTTTCGCCCCGCGAACGAATTTGGCTGACCTTTCGATTGGCGCCTTTGACAGCCTCGTGCGGGTAATTGCCAAGACACGTGGTGATACCGCCGACAATGCTGACCGGCAGAATCAACCTGAGATCCATTCGCTTTTGATGTACGAAGAGGGCCCGACTTCGACAGTTTCGGTGCGACAGGATTGGAACGTGATATCGATGGCGATCAACGGTCGCACAAATGCTTCCGACCGGGAAGACATGTCAACTCAGGTGATGTTGGGCCAGTTGCCGCTTTTGCTCGCGCCGCGCGCGCAGAATGCCCTGGTTGTTGGTTATGCGACTGGCGTGACCGCGGGAGCGATGTTGCAGTCGCCAATCGAGGACCTGGAATGTGTCGAACTGGAACCGGCCACGGTTCGCGGTTCGCGCTTTTTCGAACACGTTAATAACAAGCCGCTAAATGATCCGCGCCTGCATTTGATCATCGACGACGCGCGCACCTACCTGCGGGTAACTCCCAAACGCTATGACATCATTGTCAGCGAGCCCAGCCATCCGTGGGTGCCGGGCGTCGCAAATTTGTTTACGCAGGAATTCTTTGAGCTTGGTCGCGACCGCCTGGCTGATGAAGGCGTCTTCGTGCAGTGGCTCCAAATTTATCAACTTTCGACGGAGAGCTTGCGTTCGGTGTTGGGGACTTTTCATTCGGTGTTTCCACACGTGCTCGTGTTTCGAGTGGAGGGCGCGACGAAAGGAAAAGACTTGTTGCTGATCGGCAGCCGTAGACCGTTAGGGATTGACGACGCGATGAAGCGCGGAAGCGAACGCCTGATCAACCCGCGCGTCGCTGCCGAACTTGCACGAGTGAACATCAGGAGCGAAGCAGATCTGCGGGCCTGGTATGTTTGCGACGAGGGCCAGCTTGGCCCCGCCGTGGCGGGAGCGGTAATCAATACCGATGACAACATGCACATCGAAACTACAGTGCCACGCGAAGCTTTCCGGCCGCTGATGCAAACGAACGCAGCGTGGGTTGAAAAACTGGTTAAGTAAGTCGCCAGTCAAGAGTCGCCAGTCTGAAGTCCTTGCTAATTGTCGCGACGAGCATTTCGCAAATGGAGCGAGAGCACAAAGGTCATTCGGCCTATCTCATCCAGCAAGGAGTAAAGCTCATCAAACTGTGAAGCTGAGATGTACGTAACGAAGTAAGTCGCCAGTCAAGAGTCGCAGCGTTATCATTGAAGTCTGACGACTCAACGAATCAGACTGGCGCATGCCGGCTGGCGCTGCCGCCTACCGACTCACCACTCACCACTTGCGACTCATTACTGATTACTTATCTCACCTTACCGACCCTATTCACCTACGGAGGAAGGTAGATGGCTACATTCAAAAGATTTGAGGACATTCAAGCTTGGCGAAAAGCGCGAGAGCTCACGACGAGGATATATATCGTCACACGAGCGGGCAAGTTCGCGACGGACTATGGCCTTCAAAGACAAACCCAGCGAGCCAGCGTGTCGATCATGGCC
>JANLZV010000364.1:0-9146 GCA_031366425.1 Pyrinomonadaceae bacterium
TCGCCACCCGCGGCCCAAACGCTCGCACCGCTCCACAACAGAAGTGCGCACAATATCAACCCAAACCCAACCTCAATAGTCTTCCTTGTAAGAGGCGACATTCGTTTCTTGTCCTTTCAGAATTTTAACGGTCGTGCGACCCACGATTTTTCCCTGATTGACCGGCCTGACGGCGTGTTCAAACTCCACAAACACTTCTGGAGCGTTTTGCGCTGGCGCACAGACGGTTCCCGGCCTGTTCACCTCTAGGAGGCTGCCAGCCGCAAAACATTTCTCTATTTATTTCGGATTAGTTTTTCGATTCGTGCGGAAGGAATGGAAGGACGGAACCGAGCGGCGATTTCACAAGGAAAATTTACAAATGGACTTACTTCTTGACGATTCGGAAGGAGTAATCGGCAACACTTTCCCATTTGCCGGGAGCATTTGCGCCGCTGAGGTCGATAACGTAGTCGCCGTTTTTAAATACCCTGGCTGGCAGATTCAGGGTCAGAAGGGTCGATTTTTTCAAGGAGCCCTCGCTCAACTCTCCACTCCAGACTCGTGTTCCTTCAGGAGTGGAAATAGTCGCGCGATATTTTTCATAAGGTTCACCTTCCAAAGTTAGCCGCAGCCGGACTTCAGTGACGACAGCACGCAGAACCAACGGCCCGGAGCCGCTCTCGCTGCGAACAAGTCCTGGCGTCAGCGTGAATGTGGCCAGCACAGGCGCGGCTTTCTCCGGCGTTTCCCTAACGGGCGGAGGGTCCGCCTTGATCTCGGCAGTGGTAGGTTTCTGCGGTTCAGGCGTTACGCCAGTGGTTGGCGATTCGCGCGGACTTACGGGTGGTGGCTGAATGGTTTGTGCCTGTTCCGGCGCGGGGCTCTTTTTCAGTTCATCGGTCAGAAACCACAGGCCCCCCAGCACAATCACAAGCAATGCGGCTGCAAATCCAAGGCCGAGAGCCGGACTTCGGATATGGAAAGCAGCGGCTAGAGGGTGCCACCAGGAAACGGTGACTGCGGGTACGAGTGTGGGGGCTGCGACAGTCTTTTTGGAAACCGATTGAAATAACGCCGCGGCAAACTTCACTCGCTCGCGAAGATGTGGCGAAGTCAACCGCCTCCGCTCAAAAAGCGCGCGCTCGGGCGCGGGCAGTTCATCCCGCACGTAAGCATCGATCAATTCGTCCTCAGCGGATAGGAGCTCCTGATAAAAGTCGTCCTGCGCGAGAAAGCCGTCTTCGAGCTCCGCGCGTTTAGTCTCTGACGGGTTTCCCAGCAGAAAACTCCTGGCCGCTTTATTTTTGTCTAATTCATTCTCCAAAACTTGAGTTGTCCTCGTTTACTAGAGACGAACAGCGTGAATTCGTTTCAACCTTAGTCAGACTTTTTTAGACACTGCAAGACACATCTTTCTAATTGCATGCGAATTCGATGGGCACGGATTCTGAGCGCATTGACCGGCACGCCCATTCTGGCCGCGAGCTGCTTTCGCAATTCAATCTTCAGGCCCCGCTCTTCCTGGTAATAGTCGAGAATGATTGCGCGATTCTCCATAGGCAAGTTCTCAAGGCAAGCCTCGAGGCACCCAAGCCTTTGCGAGTCTGCTTCTGAGGAGCGTGGGGTCAAAACGCGCAGTTCTTCAAGCGCTGCATGGGCGCGCTCTTGATCTTTCAAAGCCTCGAGCCAGATGAGGCGGGCCGTGCTGCCGACGTAACCCGAAAAATTGCGGATAACTTCTCCTTCATCGATTTTTCTCGCCAGACGATTGAGCGTCGTATCAGCAAGATCTTCCGGAGTCGCACTCCCTCTCCATTCAAAGAGCTTCACTAACTTCTGTCGCCATTCTTCATACTGCTCTCCAGCGCGCGTTGGGTCTTCGTCGAGCAAAGACAACAAGCCCGCAAGACTCTCCGACGTCAAGACCCAATCCTTTTTCTTACGTGGGAGAGGTTCCATTTTGGAGGAAACAATCAGGAGCCCGACGCGTCGGGACCCTGAATCTGGCTTATTTCCATTCGCCCTGCATTGTAAAAGCGGCCCAAAAGTAAGGCGAATGCCAGCGTTTCTGTTTCAGCATATCCAGCTGCGCTATTCTAAGCGCTGCCGCCGGTGATTTTCGTTCCTTCAGCATCGCCTGGTAGAAACGACCCATCAAAGCAGCGGTCGCTGAGTCGTCCACTTTCCATAAGCTAGTTCCCACGCGAGCCGCCCCTGCATACATGAAACCGCGAGTGAGTCCCACCAGTCCTTCCCCCCTAATCTCTTTGCCGAGTCCTGTCTGGCAGGCGCTCAACATCACAAGATCGGCGGGCAGGTTCAGATTGTAGATCTCGTTGAGCCTGAGGAAACCGTTTTGCGGTTCGCCGCGTTCATCTACGAGTGAGAGTACGATAGCGGACAATTCCGGGCGCTGGCTATCAAGCACGCCATGAGTGGCGAAATGCAGAATGCGATACTGAGCCAGTTCCTGACTGGTTGCAGTGGCTCGGCTGGCTTGAAAGTCGAAAGCACTCATCCCTTCGCTGGCAGGTATAGCCGCCAGTATCAATTGCGCTTCGCGACGCGAAAATGGCAGACGCATCATACTGAATGATTCTTTGGCCGCGACTTTCATTCCGGCCGAAGAGGACTGGGGCCTTAGCACAGCCGGGGTGACCCTGTTGTTGTTAGCTGGCAACTTCACTCGGACATCATCTCGGTCAAACACCGGATCGGCTAAAACCGCAATTGCCTTAGGTGCTGAGCGACGCCCCGACAATTCCTTTCGCAACACGGTAATGACTGACGCTGAGGCCAGGCTTATGATTTCATGATCGGCTATCAGGGGTTGAGGTATGAGAGGTAAAGGCTGAGAATCTTTCACCAAATTCACAACACGTTTTTTCCCATTCGTTTTGTTTCCGGCTGCATCCAGTTCCGGCAGGGCGGAAAAAGGCACATATTGCAACGCGCCGTCGCTAACGATGAACAGGCGCTGCGCTTTCAAATGTGAGCGTACGGGGGCGAGTACCATTTGACTCATCTGAGTCGCCAACTTCGCGTTGTCCGCGTCTGCTTCGCTAAGGCGTATCAGGCGCTGCTCCACGCTCTCACCCTCTGGGTGCTCGTTACGAGCAGTCAATGCTTCGTAAAAACGTCGCGCCATCTTTTCCACTTCAGCGCGTCCCGGCAGTTCGTAAATATTTATGGTTGATGGGGTCACCGCCCAAACGAAGCTGCGCGTTTCACCTAGCTTGTATTCCAGCAGCAGAGTTTCCTTATCCAGGGATTGCTGAATTTCTTGAAGCGTCAATGCAGTCGGCTGCATTAGTGCTGCATAGCGCGGACTCCTTTTGCGCATTCGAGTCTGCACTTCGTCATACTCGTTGGTGAGCGCGTCTAACTCTCGTGAGAGAATCTCGGCCTGCTCGTTCGTGTGTTCGCCCCTGAGGATTAACGACTGCTCCTGAGTGCGTGCGCTCAGCTGCTGCTGTAAGCTCCGCTCGCGCTCGAGCAGAGCTGGGTCTGCGCCGCGACGAATATCCGCGCGGGATTCCCGAAGTAGATCGACCAAACCGCGAGCTCGCGCATTCTCGCTGGCTTGAAAGGAGCGCTGGTCAAAAGCGGCGGCAGGGTTTTCCTGGTGCAGCTCAAACAGCAAATCGATATAGAAGTCGTAGTACTTTTGCACCGTTGAGAAGTAGGAGGTACGTGATGTTTGATTGGCAATTCTGCCGCGCACTGTCTCGACGATCCGAAGTGCGGCTTCGATGTCAGTAAGTGCCTTCGCAAGTTCTCCCCGATCGCGCTCGCTACGCGCGATCCAGTAGAGGGTTCGCGCCTCTCCCGTTTTGTCGAAGCTTTCTTGCCGCAACGGAAGCGCCAGCTTGAAATGCTCGAAGGCCTTTTTCTTTTCACCCGCCTCGTAATAGACCTCTCCGATCACCGCGAGGACTTCGCCCTCGGTAAAGCGGTTGCCAGTCTTTCTAGCAAACTCAAGTGCTTGATTCAAAAAATCAAATGCCTTCTTGTTCTCCCCCTGTTTGGCGTAAAGAATCCCAAGTTGCATTCGCGTGCTAGCAATGCTGCTTCGGACGTTGAGTTCCTGCTGAACCGCGAGCGCGCGATCATAAAACTCCAGCGCCTTCTTATGCTCACCCCGAGAGAAGTAGATCGCGCCCATGCTGGTGAGCGTCAACGCTTCTCGCGGACGACCACCCAGAGCCTTGAAAAGAGGAAGCGCGCGGCTATAAAAATCGAGCGCACGTTCGGTCTCACCGAGCGCAAAATAAACTGAGCCTATATTTGTAAGCGTGACCGCTTCTAACCGTAGGCTCTTGTCTGCCCGCTCGAGCGTCAGGGACTGTTCGTAAAGATCTAGTCCTTTCTGCATCTCTCCCAACTCGACGTAGATATAGCCAAGATTATCAAGCGAGATAGCTTCGCCACGCCGATCCCCTATCTGGCGGCGCAACGCGAGCGCTTGAGTGTAGAAGTCTAAGGCGTTGTTTAGCTCCCCGAGCGTCCGATAGAACAACCCGATGTTGTTAAGCACGGTGGCTGCTCGCTCATGATTGCCGCTGGATCGCAGCAGCGGCAGCGCCTCGCGATATTTGCTAAGCGCTTGGCGCTTCGAAAGACCTGTTCCTCTTCCAACGAATCGACGCGCCTCGAGGATCAACTTCTCAGCAGCCATGAAGTCTCGATCTTGCTGCGTAGCTGCCCGCGCCTGGGAAACGCTTATCCCATAGCGTCCCGTATCCACGTTCCTCCCTAGTGACTTAACTTCTAACCGATAAACACCGGCAACGTCGGCCAGTAATGGCATTCGCTCGGTTCCTTGCGGGTCATCTATGTTGTTCAAAGACAGAATGAGTTTCTTGTCAACGCCGAATAGATCCACCCCGACGTTGATCCCTCGCTGCTCCAGGTCTATTTGCATGAACTGTCCCGCATCACATTTCACGAGATAGGAATGCGTCTCACCCGAGTTTATTTGTCTTTCAAACGCCTTGCCAGGTTCAAGCTCACGGGCTTCCGACCGCCCCTGTGCCATGACATCAGCACCGACTTTCTCTACTTGATTGGATCCAGTTGATGCTTGCGCCCATACCAAGGGACAACTTAGGAGAGGAACTAAAACAAATATTAGATAGAAGGCGCGCCCGCTGAGACTCTCGCTTCCGGAAAGGACGGAACGACTATTAGAGAGGTGACCCATGACGATATCCTTCGAGAACTGTAGAAATGTATAAACCCGGAATGCGGTGCTAGTAGAGTTTCATCTTAACTCTCCCATACACAGCCATCAAACAGACCGCAGGATCTTTATCCTGCCCTCGAGTTATGTACTTCGGCCGACTAAATGAGAGTCGAATGATACTCAGGATTCGATTCAGGCGCGCTGGCTCGAGCAGTTCCTTTTGCTCAAACCCATGAACGATGCCGAGCGCGATTCGGTCTCCGCTCCTGTAGATAGCTGTCTCCAAGAATGAATCTCCCTGAAGAATCGAAGGATTGCCATGCACGTTTAGTGATAATTGCTCCACGGATGACAACTGGGCTTCACCTCAACTGACGCACCTCGCCGCGTTTGTCCCGCAACCCGCGCATATGTTTCCAGCATCAAGGGCAGGACGGCCTCAGGCGAAAACAACATTCGATAACGCTGAAGCGCCGCTTGGCCCATCCGCCGCCGCAGGTCAGGATTTTTAGCGAGCAGGATCATCGCTTTCGCCAGGGCTCGAGCATCACCCGGCGGCACCAGAATGCCGGAGTCGTGATCGATCATGTCGGGAATCCCGCCGACAGCCGAAGCAATAATTGGTTTCCCGTTGGCCATCGCTTCTACGATGCTATTGGGGGTTCCTTCGGTAAACGAGGGCATGACAAAAACGTCCAGGTCGTGCATGAACGATGCTCTCTCTTCGGGACGATTGTAGATACCGTTGTAATCGTAGTGGTCGGCGAAGCCCAGCGACCACGCCAGTGCCGTCACCTTCTTTCTCTCAGATCCCTCACCAGCAAGCTTTATGCACACGCCCGGCACATGATCGCGAGTGGCGGCAAACGCCTCCATCAAGATTGTTGGGCCTTTCAATTCTTCCAGACGCGCGGCGAAGCCGAACTTAACAAGTCCATTAGCTTGGTGCGCCGCACTGCGGCCGTTGGATACTTCTTCCGACATGATCGGCAATACCGAAAGCCGGTTTGAAATAGGCAAAGCCTCGCGACAGTACTCAAGGAGTTTCGGCGAAAGCGCCGCAACCTCACTGCATAGCGGCAGCACTCTGGTGAACTCGCGATAATAAGATGCGAAATCAGGCGGGTGATACGGCAATCCCAACTCCTGATAAATGACCGGCACGCCAGCCTCATAACTGGCGCGAATCATGACCATCGCGCTGGGATCAGGTGTGATGATATGCATCAAGTCGGCATTTTGTTGCTTGAGATAATCGCGACACTGCTCGTAGTTGCGGCCGGCCATGCCAGTGACCACACGTTGTGCGCCATATCTGATGAGGTGCTTTGAAGACGGAAATGTCCCCAGGAGCCTGCGTCCGAGTTTGCGTGCGGTGCCCAGTGTCCGGTGCGCAAGCTTCGACGCGATCCACGACACCGGAACCCCGGCGTCCAACAGTCGTTGTGCGTATGGGTCGCTCCTGGCAGAACGGTACATAAGCAGCACCGAGACCAGGTGTCCTGCTTTCTGGAGTTGAACAGCGTAAGTTACGAGCGTCTCATCCGCACCGCTGATGGGACCAAGTACCTGACCTTTACAGAGGACTATGCGCATTTTATCCGTAACCGGCGAAGCATTGTCGCCGGAACCAACCATTCCAAAGCGAAGAAATTGTTTATTGCTAGATTGAGTCCCGCGAGATTTGATCGATCAGGCCAAGGCGGTCGAGACACGAACGTCAAAACACCGCAGCACTAAGAATATCTCATCATGACTGCGGGGCCGAATCGACACTCCCCCGCAATAGCGCTCTCCCAGATGAATCCAGTATAAAGGCTTATGCAGCGGGTCAGTATCATCATCACGACGCACAACCGGCCCCAGCTCCTGTTGCGAGCGGTTGCGAGTGCGCGACTCTCGGGTCGAGACCCCGAAATCGTTGTTGTCGACGACGCATCCACCGACGAAACAGGCGAGGTCTGCCAGTCGCTCTCCGGCATCCGCTATACGCGGATCGATCGGCAACAGGGAGTAGCCTGCGCCCGCAACGTCGGGCTCCTCGCGAGTTCGGGTGAGTTCATCAGCTTTTTAGATGACGACGACGAGCGGTTGCCGAGTTCTCTCGACATGCAGGTGGAGTGCTTGGAGGCAGAGCCACACACCGGGATAGTCTTTGGGCAGGCTCTCATGGTGGGCGGTAGCGGGGCGCCGGCCCAAAGGCTCTACCCTAAACATTGTCCGAGCGGAGACATCTTCTGGGAATTGCTGGAGCAGAACTTCATCCCTTGCGGCAGCGCCGTATTCAGACGCTCGTGCCTAATGAGCGTCGGCTTACTTGATGAGCGGGTGCCGGGTATCGACGACTGGGATTTGTGGTTACGGTTGGCCGAGCGCTTTAACGTTACAGCGATCGACCAGCCCGTCTACAGTTGGCGGCAATCGGCGCCCGGATCCGGGCAAGGCTCTTCTTCAGGCGCTCTCATGGTGCGGATGGCGGTGCGGCAGTTCCGTGAGCACTGGATGCATCTTAGCCGCGCTGCACAGGCACCTCAACGCATGCGACAGGCGGCGTGGAATGTCTTCTCTGAAGGGATGGCGCGTCATCTCGCTTGGGAGGCCATGCGCGCGCAGGCGACCGGGCAGACGCGACAGGCCACTGAAAATATTCTTACGGGTCTCCGGCTGCTGCCCTCCGCGATGTTGCGCTTGCCCTTTGACCGGCGCCGTGTCCGCCCCGCGCTTGGCTTGCTCAGAGGTTTGGCGGCGGCGAGGCGGGCTTGAGTTCTGTAACTTTTCAACGCGAGGTAATCAAGCCGGTGGCTAACATAAACACCCCAGAGACGACGGACGTGGATGTCGAGAACCTAATGGGCCTGATTCGACGGCGAGTCTACGGCCTGCCCGACGCCCGCTACATAATGGGTGAGGTCGAGAGGGCGAGGCTGAAGGCCGACAGCATCGTCACGTGCAGGATCGGTGAGCCGGAGCCGAAATCCGACAGCCACGCGCGGCGGCCCCGACGCAGACCGTGGAAACTCGGAGTGAAGGCGCGGATCGCCGGACTCATCGTGCGAGCCATCCGGATTCACTTTCGATACCAGCAGCTTTTCAACAGCTCGGTCGTCGGCGTGCTTCAACTCGTGGCGGAGGATCTGCGCGTCTACGAAAGAAGGCTCGACGCGGCGGACCGAGCCGGTGCGGACGGGCGCGCTGGCGCGGTGGCGTTCGACCGGGCAGCCTACGAAGAGGAGCATCTCGACCTAAAACCCTTCTGCCGGCGCAGCCTCATTCTCTTTCGCGAATTGTTGCGCGAGGGTGATGTCGCGCTCGAACCCTTTTGCGGTCGCGGCGAGTTGCTGTCAGCGTTCACCGAAAACGGCATCGAAGCTGTGGGGGTAGATCCAGACGCGGCGATGGTGAGCCTTTGCAAGGGGCGCGGAGTGTCGGCGCTGCACGCCGATATCTTCGAGCACCTGCGCGACTCTCCTGACGCCTCTTACGGAGGCATATTCGCGGGGCGGGTGGTCGAGCGACTAACGACAAATCAGACCGTGGAATTGTTAGAGCTGGCGGGCAGAAAGTTGAGGCGTGGAGGCATCTTCGTCGCGTCCGCGACTAACATAGACTACCATGCGGCCTTGAGAAAGTTTTATATGGACCCGAACCTCGTCCGCCCTGTCCCTGCGAGGCTACTGGCATTCATGGTTGAACAGAGCGACCTCAAAATACTGCACTTCAGGTTCTCCGGCTCCCCAGAGCACGCCGACCAGGAGTTGTTGGAGCCCAACCTTGCGCGCGACGTCTACCCTTACGACGAATACACGGTCGTGGCGGTCAACGACTGAACGCGTGCGGCGCGGTCAACCAACCTCGCGCAGTCGCTGGACGATCTTTTCGGCGCTGTGTCGCCAAGTCCACTTGCTCAGCACCTCCGCAGAAGCCCGCATCCCTTTCAGTCTCGCTTCCTCGCGGTTCTCATAGACGTGGCGCATCAACG
>JANLZV010000374.1:0-5128 GCA_031366425.1 Pyrinomonadaceae bacterium
AGGTATTTCCGATGAGACGCTCGAGATGCATTTCAAGCTTTACCAGGGCTACGTGAAAGAAACCAACAACCTGACTGAGAAAATTTCAGAATTTATCAAAGACGCCAAAGTGGACCAGGAAGAGATGCCTGCCTATTCCGAGCTGACTCGCCGGCTGGGTTTTGAGTACAACGGCATGGTGCTTCACGAATACTACTTCGACAATCTTAAGAGTGGCGGCGGTCCCGGGGATCCGGCGAAGACTACCGCGTTTGTAAAGGCTGCGGAAACAAGTTTTGGCAGCTACGAGATTTGGAAGGCAGACTTCGTCGGGATCGGCAAGATGCGAGGCGTTGGCTGGGCCATCTGTTATCAAAACCCCGTCAACGGGCGTTTATCAAATCACTGGATCACTTTGCACGAGACCGGCAACATTGCCGGCTTCGATCCGATCCTGGTGATGGACGTTTGGGAACATGCTTATCTGCTTGATTACAAGCCGGCCGAACGTCCGAAATATATCGAAGCCTTCTTTGCCAATATCGATTGGGACACTACCGAAAAGCGCTTGCGAAAAGGAAAGAGTACAAGCGCCGGCTGAGAACCCGGGGGGCCCGGGCACCGACGCCCAGGCCGCCTACACGAATTGTCGAACAACTGAATAATTGTTCCGTCCCGCCCGCGCTGCAAGTCTTCGTTGGCTTAGCACCTCTATCGCGGTACACTTACTAAAATTTCATCCAGCCTTCGTTCTTGTTTGGAGGAGCACATGCGTCGTCAAAGTAACTCGCGATTGTTATTCCTTTCCACGTCCTGCGCCCTTTTGTTTGCCGCCTGTTCGGGTAACCCGGATAGCGCGAAGACAACTGAAACGACCACAGTGTCGCCGCCCGCAGTCCAGGCTTTAACGGTGGCCGCGCGGCCGCAGAAGATCATGGACCTGATGAAAGCGCGAGGCGAGCAGGATGAAGCCCAGCCGACCCTGAAAATAGTTGCCCCAGCCGCGAACGCAGTTATCTCGGGCGCAAAAGTTGAAATCAAACTCGATTTGGCCGGCGATCTGAAAGGCTACACCCCGCATAAAGATCCTGCGACCGGCAAGGGAAATCATATCCATGTGATTTTGGACAACGAACCCTACGAAGCTTATTACGAGCTTGGTCAACCATTCGAACTGCGCAACGTCTCTGAAGGCAAACACACACTCCGCGTGTTTGCCTCGCGTCCGTGGCATGAGAGCTACAAGAATGATGGCTCGTTTCAAATGGTCAGCTTTGAAGTGAAGGGCGGCGGCGACGCCAGCAAACCCACGACCACAAACTCCGGCCAAACGATGGCTAACAGCAGTAACAGCAATGCGGCGCCATCACCTGCGCGTGAGGGGAAAGATGTGGCGGCCAGTAAAGCGGGCGACGTCGATCCGGCAAAGCCCCTATTGACCTACAGCCGTCCGAAGGGCGAATACAAAGGCGAAGACGCTGACCCGATCATGATCGACTTCTGGTTAACGAATGCGAAGTTGAAGGGCGATGGCGGCGAGTATCGCATCCGTTACATTGTCGACGACGATGAACCGAGGTTTATCGACAAGTGGGATCCGATTTGGTTGGCAGGTTGGGTGGGCGGCAAACACAGCGTGCGCCTCGAACTCCTGTACAAGGATCAAAGGCCGGTTGAAAACGGCGGTTACAACACCACCACTCGAACAATCACCGTGGTCAAGTGATACTTACTGCAAACTGACAGTTTTGCATTATCCGGAGTCTACCCAGTGCGACGACGTAAAATTGATGGTTGTCCAATTGCCGGCGCACTGCAAATGATCGGCGATAAATGGACCATGCTGGTCGTCAGAGATCTCGCTACCGGACCGAAGCGCACGATGGAACTCCTCAACGGGCTGTTTCCGATCAGCAGCCGCACTTTGGTTGCGCGGCTGCGCGACATGGAAAAGGACAACTTACTCGAACGCACTGACTTCGGCGGCAACCCTCCACATATCGAGTATGAATTGACGGAACGTGGGCGTCGGCTGCTGCCCCTGGTCGATGCCTTGAGAGCCCTCGGCCAATCGCTGGACTGCAACGACTGTGAGGATCGAAAAGAGTATTTAGGGTTTTACTGCGAGGCTTGCCCGCACAATCCCCCGGTCCATAAATCAGAAGTTGAACCTCCGCCTGAACCTGCTCGCCGGATGCCTCGTGGAAGCCGTCGCGACGACTCGATCGTGCTGCTTTAGTTCAGACCCGCAACGACCAGCCTTAACGCGTCAATCGTTAATCTTTCTCCGCCGCCATCACCGGATGATTTGGGACCATGCTGCCGTCGGCTTTAATGATCGCCTGATGGTCCGCAGTCAGATGTTCGTCTTCCATCGTCACCTCTTCGCCGCTGGGCATGGCTACCGGTAAATGGTCGAGAAAACGTTCGGCATCGAGCGCAGCCATGCAGCCCGTACCGGCGGCCGTAACGGCCTGGCGATAGCAATTGTCCTGAACGTCGCCGCACGCAAAAACGCCAGGCACGTTAGTCGCCGTCGAACGGTGCGCGGTTAGGAGATAGCCAACCTCGTCCATGTCGAGTTGGCCTTTGAAGAGGGCAGTGTTGGGTTTATGACCAATGGCGATGAAGACGCCGGAGCAGGGCAGCACCCGGTCCTCGTTAGTTTGCAGGTTACGCAAACGCGCACCAGTAACTCCCGCCTGGGTTTCACCGAGTATCTCGCTGACTTCAGTGTTCCAGATAAACTCAATCTTCTCATTCTGAAATGCTTTGTCCTGCATGATCTTCGACGCGCGAAGTTTATCGCGGCGATGGACCACGTAGACTTTTGAAGCGTAACGGGTCAGGAACGTCGCTTCTTCCATGGCCGTATCGCCGCCCCCAACCACCACGAGCGGCTGATTGCGAAACCCTGGAAGTGGACCGTCACAGGTCGCGCAGGCCGAAACGCCATTGCCGCCGAAGCCGTCAGGCACTTTTGCTTCGCCGGGAATGCCTAGCCACATCGCCGAAGCTCCAGTGGCAATGATCAGCGTTTGAGTCCGGATTTGGTAGTCGGCAGTCTGCAAAATGAAAGGCCGCTCGCTGAGGTCGACATCCTGGATCCACGTTTCGAGGAATTCAGTCCCAAACCTTTCCGCTTGTTGGCGAAACTCTTCCATCAAGGCTGGCCCGTCGATTCCCTTCGAGAAACCCGGATAATTCTCCACGTCAGTGGTGATCATCAACTGGCCTCCGGGAGTCGTCTGTTGTTCGGCATCGGCAGGAGCGTCGATCAAAAGAGGCTTGAGATTGGCGCGCCCGGAATAAATCGCGGCGGTGAGCCCGGCGGGCCCCGAACCAATGATCACAACTTCGCGGTCGATCGTTTGTGTGGCCATCCGTGTGTATCCACTCTCTTTCTAAAGTTAAATGGTCGAGTCTTGGCGACCGAGTATAGCCTTTTCGGTTGCGCAGGTAGAAGCGGAGTCAGATCCGGATAGTGGGCTGGTGCCCCGCATCGGAAATCAGTTCTTTCTCTTAAGAAATATGTTCAGAAGAAGCTTTTGTTGTACTATAGGCGTTAGCAACAAGGCCATATTGTAAAATCAACGCTTCGCCGAAAATACTCGAGCCAACGGTCCGAGGAAATTAGGCCGAGCCAAAGAGACATAGGGAAAGCTTGGAAACTCGCAGCAATCCGCAAAAAATTGAGACCATCGGCGTAATTGGTGCGGGCACTATGGGTCATGGAATCGCTCAGGTGGCTGCCGCGGCGGGTTACCGAGTCCTGTTGCGCGACGTCGATCAGGAATCACTGGCACGTGGCATCAGCGGGATTGAACGTAACCTTGCCAAGGGGATGCAGCTAGGGAAGCTTACTGAAGACGATCGCGATGCGACGCTTCAACACATTCGCGGCACTACTCGTTTATCAGAAGTCGCCACCGCTGATTTAATCATCGAAGCGGCGCCCGAACAGTTAAAGCTAAAACAAGAACTCCTTCGCGAGGTTGAAACGTTAGCAGGCGGAAACTTTATTTTCGCGACCAACACTTCATCATTGTCGATCACGGAAATCGCAAAAGCATCGGAACACCCCGACCGGGTGGTTGGTTTACATTTCTTCAACCCAGTCCACCTCATGCGGCTGGTGGAGATCGTAGTTGGCAAAGCGACTGCGGATGAAACAGTTGAAACTGTTCGCGAAGTTAGCCGGCGTCTCCGCAAAGAGCCAATAGTTGTTAATGATGTGCCTGGCTTTGCCTCGAGCCGGTTGGGTGTGGCTCTGGGTCTTGAAGCGATGCGCATGCTTGAGCAGGGCGTGGCGTCGGCCCATGACATTGATACCGCGATGGAGCTTGGTTATAACCATCCGATGGGCCCGCTAAAGCTGACCGACCACGTTGGTCTGGACATTCGACTCAACATTGCGGAGTATCTCTACCGCGAACTAGGATCGGAATCCTTTCGACCTCCCGAGGTGTTGCGTCGCCTTGTGCAGGAAGGAAAGCTGGGGAAAAAAACCGGCGAGGGATTCTATAATTGGCACGAAGAGAAATTAACCAGCAGTCAGCGCTCAGCAAACAACAGTTAGTCGTCGTCTCGGAAGCTCAACCAGGTTGCTGAAAGCTGTTACTATTACTGACCATTAGCTGACTATTTTCATGAACGCCCCTTACAACAATGAAGAGCGACGGTTTGCTTTACGCATGGCGCTGCGTTTGCCCATCGTGATTTCGGGACGGGCCGATGACGGTTCCGCCTGGAGCGAGCCCACCGAAACCGACGACATCTCCACCTCGGGTGCGCTGTTTCACCTCAATCAAAAAGTAAGCCGCGGCGAGCGCTTGTATCTGCGCGCGCACCGGCCTGATGGCGCACCAATCGAAGTGACGGCAATCGTAATTCGGATCGCGCCCGCAATTTACGGGACAGCGAGAGTAGGCGTGCAGATTGATGAGTCGCTGGAAAACTGGATGCGGTTGTTTGTTTCCTGGGTAGCCGACGACCAGCCTGCAGCTGATCCCGCCGAGTCGGAAAGTCTGCCATCCGAATAGCGTCCGCTATTGGTTGGCCCAACCCCCCAAGTCCCTAGTACAGTCGAATCTTAATAAGACGGAAGTGGTCGAGGTGAAACCATTTTCGCAGACTGCTGCTTGCTTTT
>JANLZV010000375.1:0-5632 GCA_031366425.1 Pyrinomonadaceae bacterium
ATGCCGGGTTCGCCCATGATCTTGCACGAAAGCGTCTTGCAAATCTGAATGTGATACGTGCCTACCGGGGTAACGTTCAGCATCGAATAGAATGTCGCCACTTCCCAGATGTCAGTTATCCGCAGATGCAGACGCTTCGCCAGATAAGCCACACCCGGAGGATCGAGATATCCCCGTTCGCGCTGCACAATGAACATCAGCGGCAAAATTGCGGAACGCATCACCGGATACTTCGCGAGGTGAGCATCGATTTCCTGCTCGACTTCGACGGAGAACGAAGCGACCTCGTCGCCGATATCCACCGGCTGCGACATGGGCTGGATTTGTGTTAACTGCTGACTCATCCGTTTAGATGTCGAGTTTCGAGTTCCAAGTTTCGAGTTTCGAGTCGTTTTAATCGCCGACCCTGAGGTGGCGTCGCCGGCAGCGAACCCGAAACTTGAAACCCGAAACCCGAAACTGGTTCTTACCGATCAATCTCGCCCAAAACAATATCCAACGATCCGATAATCGCGACGATGTCTGCCACCATCGCTCCCTCCGACATGTGCGGCAGGGCAGAAAGGTTCACAAAACTTGGTCCACGAAAATGTACGCGCGACGGTTTTGGTCCACCGTCAGATCTTACGTAGCAGCCGAGTTCACCCTTCGATCCCTCGATGGGGAGGTAAACTTCGCCGGCCGGCACATCAAAACCTTCAGCGACGATCAGGAAGTGATGAATCAGCGCATCCATGTGCGTCTTCATCGCCTCGCGGTCCGGCAACACCACTTTCGGGGCGTCAGCCTTAACTGGCCCAGGTTTCAAACGCGCCAGTGCCTGGGTCACAATCTTGTGCGATTCCTTCATCTCTCGCATGCGGACCATGTATCTGGCCCAGACGTCGCAATCCTGTTCCAGCGGGACTTCGAAATCATAGTTTTCATAACTCGAATACGGATTCACTCGCCGGATATCGAGATCGACGCCGCTCCCGCGCAGACATGGTCCGGACAATCCCCAATCAATCGCATCTTCTGCCGTGATAACGCCAACGCCCTGCGTTCGATTTCGAAAAATGCGGTTGCCGGTCAGTAGGGTATGGAATTCGCCGACGGCCTTAAGGAATCCATCCTGAAACTGATTAACGCGGCGTTCGAAACCCGAAGGCAGGTCCATCATCAAACCGCCGATGCGGAAATACGATGGAGTCAAACGTCCTCCCGAGGCGGCCTCAATCAAGTTCAAAATCTTTTCGCGCTCGCGGAAACAATAGAAGAAGACTGACATCGCGCCGATGTCGAGCGCATGTGTGCCTAACCAAACGAGGTGTGATGCGATTCGCTGGAGTTCGCACATCAGCACGCGAATTGTTAGAGCCCGCTCCGGGATTTCCAGCTCGAGAAGTTTTTCCACCGCCATTACGTAGGCGAGGTTGTTGCCGAGCGGATTCAGGTAGTCCATCCGGTCGGTAATTACGATCCCCTGCTGATACTTCTTATACTCAAACAGTTTTTCCATCCCCGTGTGGAGATAGCCAATGTCGGGCGTGGCCTTCACGACCATTTCACCGTCCAGCACGAGTTCGAGACGCAACACTCCGTGCGTTGACGGATGCTGCGGTCCCATCGAAATCGTCATCTGAGTATCAAGCGGACGATCGACGATCTCAAACTGCGGCGGAATGTTTACAGTCGTGCTCATCTACTATTTCAGGCTATACGGTTCGTAACCACGCAACGGAAAATCTTTTCGCAACGCATGCCCCTGCCAATCATCCGGCAAAAGAATTCTTCGCAGGTCTGGATGCCCGTCGAAGATCACACCGACGAGATCGAAAGTTTCTCGTTCGTGCCAATTCGCGGTGCGCCAAACTCCGGTAACTGTCGTGACGTGGGCATCGTCTTCATTCAACACTACCTTCAGGCGCAGGCGATGGTGCTTAACTGTCGAGAACAGGTGATAGTTAACTTCGAACCGAGGCTCCTCTTCAGTTCCGCGGTCAACTCCGCAAATGTCAGCCAGGAAATCAAATTTCGCTGTGGTCGAGGCTTTGAGTTCGGCGCAGACCGCTACTATATGCTCACGCGGAACGACGGCAGTGACTTCGCCGAGCGCTTCGATAACCTCAGTCACCCATTCTGGATGCTCACGCTGCAACGCCGTCACCAACTGGGACGGCGTTAGCTTTTGGCCGGAAGTTACGCGGGCTGGGTCGGCCACGTTGTTTTCAGTATTGTTCCCGGTGCTCATTGAACGAAACTTTAAGACGAGCGACGACGCTCGTGTCGCGAAGCTATTGAATAAGGTCTTGATTCCGGAAGCGCATTACTCAGCGCGGTCGAACCATCGGTAATCGGAAGTGTGCCGGGAACAGCGGCCATCCGGGCTTCGGCTTCCACTACGTCGCGACGGTCGCGCGATGATTCCTTCATCACTTTGTCCTGCAACATCATCACTGCGTGAATCAGCATCTCCGGCCGCGGGGGGCAACCAGGAATGTAAACGTCAACCGGCACGATTTTGTCTACCCCTTGAACGATTGCGTAGTTATCGAATACTCCACCCGAGGTAGCGCAAGCGCCCATGGAGATGACCCACTTCGGTTCCGGCATCTGATCGTAAATGCGTCGTAGCACCGGGGCCATCTTGCGCGAAACTCTTCCCGAAACAATCATCACGTCGGCCTGTCGCGGGCTGGCGCGAAATACTTCGGAACCGAAACGAGCGAGATCGTTGCGTGATGAAGTGGCGTTCATCATCTCGATCGCGCAACAGGCGAGTCCGAAAGTGGCCGGCCAGAGCGAAGACTTGCGCGCCCAATTAATCAGCGAATCGAGGCGCGTAGTTAACACTTCAGGCAGGGCTTCGGCAATGATGTTTTCCAGTCCCATGAAATTCCTTATGCGGCAGTTCGCCTTTGTTCCAAATGGCGTTCTTCCATGTCGGCAAGCAAACGGCCCTGCGCTTCCGCTTCGCGACGCGCTCGGTCGCTCCAGTCAAGCGCGCCCTTCTTGATCACGTAGATGTAGCCCGCGAGTAACAAAGCTACGAACACCATCATCTCGACGTAAACGAGAGTTCCCAATCCGTAAGCCGGCGACGCGAGCGTCTTGAACACTACGGCCCAGGGCACCAAAAAAATGACCTCAATATCAAACAAGATAAAGATCATCGCAATCAGATAAAACTTGACTGAAAACCTTTCGCGCGCCGTGCCGACCGGGTCCTTGCCGCACTCATACGGCATCATCTTCGTACGCGTCTGCTTGCGTTGTCCTATGAACTGCGACAGCACAATGTTGCCCACGGCGAAGCCGGCTGCGACTACAAAAATCAATAGCACCGGAAGATAGTCAATGAGACGAAATGACATTTCTATATACACGCAGCTCCAACGAGATCGGTAGACCACAGCCGGCTGCGACTGATCAGTTACGCTTTAGATTGAGAATCATTGTACAAGCCGAATCCTAGTGCAAGTGATCTAGGGTGTCAAGCAAGGTTCTCTTCACATTTTTGCGTCGAGAAGATGTCAATTGACCATGCAAAAATGGCTGTGTTAACTTCGAAGAGCCATCCCCGGCTTTACTTCGCTTCGTCAGAGAATGGACCATCCGAGCAACCGTTCATCAAGATTGTGATTACCGGATTCAACACAGATATCGAACGTGATGGCGTCGTCTATCACGTGCAGACTGAAGACAAAGGTCTGAACACACCGCTGATCCTTTCACTCGTCTATGCAGGTGGCGAAATCCTCGCCGCCAAACGCACGCCCTACGAAGATCTGATCGAAGCGGGCTTTGACGATGCGGCGCTCGCGGAGCGTCTGAAGCGCCAACATCGTTTGATCTGTGCAGCGATCAACGCGGGTCGTATCGAAGAGTTGAAACGCATGAGCAGTCGCGCCGACGGCAGCGCTCCGCCGCCTGAAGTTGAGCAGCCCGTGAGTGAGATTCCTGCCACTGTGCCCGTTGAAGAGTCACCAGCCGAACCGGAAAGCGAATCTGCGGCATATCACGAGGAGTTTACTTTTGAAACTGCGGCTGAGCGGCCGCAAACGACTGATTGGCAAAAAGTTGAAGCTGTACCTGTTGTTGATCAGGAGACGGCGTCAGGGCCCGCGGGCCCAGATGAAGAATCATTTCAGCCTCCGGCGCCCGCACCACCACAGGAATCAGCTTACACGGTCTACGATTCGCGAAGACCATCGCGGCGCGAGAAAGCAGCCAAACCTGAAGCGAGCCTCGTGTTAACTCTCCTCGACGATGACGAGTTTTTCGCCGGCCAAACTGTCACGATGCGAATTTTGCTCTGTCAGACGCAGGGAGAAAAAGAAAAGCCCTTGAGCGGTGTGACGCTTTCGGTAAAGGTTTTGGGCACCACCTTTCGTCCGCAGATCTATCCGGTCAAGACCCAGCGCGATGGAGTCGCCCTGGTTGAAGTTCAGATTCCGCCTTTTACGTCAGGGCGCGCCGCAGTTTTAGTTCGCGCCGAAACTAATAACAAAACCATCGAGTTGCGTCGCGTAATTCGTCCGGCCGCCTGAGGTCTCAACTCTTTGCGAATTCAGGTCAATGGCGAGGGGAAAGAAGTAGACGACGACTCGTCTCTCGCGAGTTTGATTGATGGCCTAAACCTAAAGGCTGAACGGCTGGCGGTTGAACTCAATCAACAAGTGGTACGATCAGCTGATTGGGAGACGACGCAGTTGCACGTGGACGATCGTGTTGAGATTGTTCACTTTGTCGGCGGCGGAGACGCCCGTATCTGAATCCTTGAAGCAACGTCGACTGCGCGGTTCGTTCCCCGGTAGGCAGCAGCCGCGAGCCAGCCTATAATTTGTTCATGTCAACAGCAGCAGCAGGAGCGACTGACCGTTTTCACATTGGCAGTCGTGAGTTTAGTTCCCGGCTGATCATCGGAACCGGCAAATACCGCAGCTTCGACGAGATGAAAGCGGCCCATCGATCTTCGGGCGCTGAAATGGTAACGGTGGCGGTGCGGCGTGTGCCCCTCGACCGCAGCACCGAATCATTTCTGGATCATCTCGATCCCGCCCTGACGATTCTCCCGAACACCGCGGGCTGTTATTCCGCTGCCGAGGCAGTTCGCACCGCACGGCTTGCGCGCGAGGCGCTGGGAACGGAGCTGATTAAACTTGAAGTCATCGGTGATCAGATCACTCTGCTTCCCGACAACGAACAGACGCTCGAGGCGGCGCGGACGCTCGTAAGCGAAGGCTTTGTGGTGCTGCCTTACTTTACCGATGATCTGATTATGGCGAAGAAGCTTTTGGACGCGGGATGTCCGGCGGTGATGCCCCTCGCAGCTCCGATCGGATCGGGTCTGGGAATTCAGAACCCGGCAAATCTCGCGATCATGCGCGAACAGCTTCCAGGAGCCACGATCATCGTCGATGCTGGGGTTGGTACTGCGAGTGATGCGGCAATCGCCATGGAACTGGGTGCGGATGCAGTCTTGATGAACACGGCAATCGCGGAAGCGAGAGACGCATCGAAGATGGCCCAGGCGATGAAACTCGCGATCGAAGCGGGAAGGCTGGCCTACCTGGCCGGCCGGATGCAGAAGCGACTCTATGCCAGCGCCTCAAGTCCTCTGGCTGGCGTGGTGCGTTAAAGCGCGACT
>JANLZV010000426.1:0-2147 GCA_031366425.1 Pyrinomonadaceae bacterium
CATTCCAGAAAATTTCTGTATCCGTCATCAAAAGTAAGCACAACCGAATAGTTTGGCAGTTGTCTTCCTTCGGCATTGGCCGCGAGAAACTCGCGCAATGAGATCACCTGGTAATGCCGTTTAAGGTAAGCCATCTGTGAATTGAAATTATCGAGAGAGACACTGAGATCAAGCAGGTTAACAGCGGCGTGACCTCCATCATCTTCGCCAATGCCGTGGTAGTTAAGAATCACCACGTCTTTTCGGTGCCACCAGGCAGCGAACCTCGTCACGCCAAGGCCGTACATTAGCCATGCAAAAGGAGTTTTCATAGGGACGACCAGATGAACCGTAGAAATGTTAAAACTCGACGTTGATTTTGCAGGGGGAGCAGCTTCGAGCGGAACTTACAACAAAGCATCAAGAAACTTTTCGTTTTCGACCTCCCAGCAAAACCGTTTCCGTGCGGCGTTCCAGGATGCTTGTTGCGCTATCTTTAATCCGTCGCGATCCTCGATCCATTTTCGCAAGCCTTGAGCCAGCAACTCAGGTTTGCCCGATGGGTAGAGAAATCCGCACGAGGGAATCTGTCCAAGCATTTCTCTTTGACCCAGAGTATCCGTGGCGGCGATCGCCAATCCCGCAAGCAGGTAGCTGCCGATCTTATTCGACACCGTAAGCGCGGCGCCGGCATTCTCAGCTCGCTCAAGGGCAAGACCGACATCGAACTGATCCATGGAACGGATCAGATTGTCATGGTCGACTTGCGGGTGCAGTGTGCAATCCACCTTGTGCTGTGCCGACAAATCGCCGAGCACATCGGCGTACCCGTTTGAGAAATTGCCTCGCAAGTGCAACTGGACAGACTCGCCCAACATCCCGCATGCTTCCATCGCTTCTTCAATTCCCCTGCCCGGGCCGATCGTCTGACTAAACCAATGTAATTTCATGGGCGCGCAACTGGGACGTTGTTCAGGCGGCAACATCCCTTCGGCCAAATGCAACGGGAACACGTTATAGATAACGACTGGCGGCTTGATTCCGTAATCATGCTGAAGCCGGTCAGCAATACCCTGCGAAGGTGTCGAAACGTAATCGCAAGCTGGAAGATAAGTTTTCTCGATCAGCCGCACAACAGCCGCTGGATCCGTCTCACGTTCGGATAGCAGGTCTTCGCAGTCGAATCCTAATCGTGCCTTCCATTTTCGAGCCGCTGCGGCGGCCGCCGGCAGAGCAGCATGTGCGTGGGCAATGAACCAATCTGCCGTCTCCAGTGAAGCCTGCCGGCTCAGTTCCGGCAGAGCCGTTGTATAGCCATACTCGGCGAGTCTTTGGCCGCCAAGCTTTTCATGAAGTTCCGCTGCCAACCGGCGGCGTCCGCGCATAAGAACCGAACGAACGTTTCCGCTAAATCCTGAAGGGAGGTAATCGATCTTTTGATGTCGCCATTTACGCCGAGCGAGATGTTGGCTGTCGCTAACGTCGAGGGCTTCGTTGAAGGAAGGAGTGACAACACGAACATCATGACCCGCTTCGCTGAGTGAATCTGCTTCCCGCAACAAGCGCGGATTGTGGCAGAAATGGGTAGCACCGATTAAGCAAACTCTCACTGATTCTCAAGCGAACAGGTTCCAGCGTTTAAACGTTATTTGCGGTATCCGATAATTCTTGCTGGAGCACCTACTGCAATCGCGTAGTCAGGAATTGATTCTTTAACGACGGAATGAGCGCCAATGACCGCGCCTCGTCCGATAACAGTGTCCTGGGGCGAACCCAAAATCAGGCACCCCTGTCCAATCCACACATCATCACCAATGATCAGCCGTCCTATGGTGTCACCCTGCTGATTGATGTTCCGGCTCCGGTCTTTATAGTTATGGCTGCTATCGCGGAGTGAAGTGAACTCGGCGATGCGCACGTTATCGCCAATGGTAAGGGTCTTAAAGGCGCCGAGTTGGATGTCATGAGCTAAGTAACAATTCGCCCCGATTCGGATTTCGGCCGGCGGGTTCGGCCAACTGTCAATACAACACCTGTGACCAATCCAGGTATGCTCACCGATCGCAAGATGCACTCGCACTGGCTCCCCTTCGCCGCGATCGGAGGGGCCGCCGGGTGGCACGCCGTCGGCGTGCTCGAGAACCCGCTCGTGGCCCGCATGTCTACCG
>JANLZV010000446.1:0-4847 GCA_031366425.1 Pyrinomonadaceae bacterium
GTCGCGCTCATAAAAATCAATGATTGACTGCTGAAAGTCTCGAGTGCCGCCAGTCGCCGTGTACTTGGTGCGGCCTGCTTGCATGGCCTCTTCGGCCGCGCGTTTGATGTTGTCAGGCGTATCGAAATCGGGTTCGCCGGCGCCAAAATCGAAAACGCTTACGCCTTGCGCGCGCAACGCATCGGCGGCCTGCATCGCCGCGAGTGTGGCCGACGCCTGCATCTGCGCCACGTTCGCCGACTCCTTAAATTCAGTACTCGCAGCATTCGTAGGTCTGGTGTTGGTCATCTAGATGCGTTCCATCATTCTTAGGTGAGCCTACTTGAGTTCAGGCACGCCCAAGTTTGTCTCTCATGCGAGCCTCGACGAGGGACGGCACCAGGCCATTTAGTTCGCCCCCCAGCTGGAACACTTCCTTCACGAGGCGGGAGCTGACATACGAATACGTTTCCGCCGGCATCATGAACACGGTTTCAATACTTGGTTCCAAACGCCGATTCATTAGGGCCATCTGCAGTTCGTACTCATAGTCGGAAATTGCACGGATGCCGCGCACAATTGCGTTAGCTTGTTGCGCCACGGCGTAGTGGACCAGCAGGCCCTGAAAATCGTCAACGCGAATCACGCAGTTGCCGCGGTCGATTGTCGCCAGCACTTCGCCCAGCATTTCGCGCCGTTCGTCGATTGAGAAGAAAGGGCGCTTGTCAGGGTTAACCAGGATCGCGATGATGATTTCGTCGAAGAGTTTGCAGCCGCGCTCGATGATGTCGAGGTGGCCGTTGGTGACAGGATCAAACGATCCCGGATAGATGGCGCGTCGCATGAATACGGATGGTAAAGGGTAAATGCCAAAATCGTAAATAGGGAATGTGTTTGGCATAATTTTCCAGACCTTCGCGGAGCAAGGTTTGGACCCGGCAGCGGATGATGGTAGTGGGTCAGTTTCGTTACCTATGTCCGACAAACTTCAGTTTGTCGAGGCGTTACGACAAGCTGAAGCTTATCGGACATCAAACTGACCCACTACTCGGATTATCTGTAGCTTGACACTACGTAACCGCGATGTTTCAATAACGAGGAACAAACGTGGTGAGTTAAGGCGACTTGCGGCCACGTAAAATAATCAGCTAAACAGCACGGCGAGTCTTTCTTAGACTAATCGAAGAGGGTTTCAGAAAGCCCCGCGTTGTTCAGCGCGGGGCTTTCGTCTTGGTGAATGGTGAATAGTAAATGGACCATTCGCCAATCCGACCATTCACTATTTACCATTTACCATTGACCGGTTATGAGTAGCTTCATCGAAACATTAAGAGATCGCATCATCTGCTTCGACGGTGCGATGGGCACTAATCTCCAGGTCCAGAACCTCACGCTTGAAGACTTTGGCGGTCTGCGTTTCGAAGGTTGCAACGAAAATCTACTCATTACCCGGCCTGACGCAGTTGAAAATGTTCACGCAGCATTTCTTGAGGTCGGCTGCGACGTGATTGAGACCAACTCATTCAATGGAACGCCGATCGATTTCGCCGAATACGAGATCGGTGATCAGGCTTATGAAATGAATGTGCTGGCTGCGCAACTCGCTAAACGCGTGGCCGCGGATTACTCAACCGAGACGAAGCCGCGCTGGGTCGCCGGCTCTATGGGTCCCGGCCGCAAGCTGCCGACCCTGGGCCACATCAGCTTCAAAGATCTTCAGGCAGCATATGCCGAACAGGTGCGCGGCTTGCTCGACGGCGGCGCGGACCTCCTGATCGTGGAAACCTGTCAGGATCTGTTGCAAACGAAGGCGGCGCTGTCAGCAGTCTTCGCTCATTTCAAAAACCATCGCATGCGCGTGCCGGTGATTGCCCAGGTAACGATCGAAATCTTCGGCACTATGCTTAACGGCACGGAGATTGGCGCCGCACTGACTGCGCTGGCGCCGTTTCCGGTTGACGTGATCGGGATGAACTGCGGAACTGGCCCTCGTCACATGACCGAGAGCATCCGTTATCTCTGCGAGAACGCGCCCTTGCCGGTTTCAGTTTTGCCAAACGCCGGTTTGCCTTCCGTAGTTGACGGCCAGATGCATTACGACGAGACGCCCGAAAGCTTCACGGCCCAGGTGGTCCATTTTGCGAATGACTTTGGCGTCAACATAGTCGGCGGCTGTTGCGGCACTACACCCGCGCATTTAAAACTTGTCGTCGAAGCAATGCAGCGCATCACGCCCAAAGAGCGCAATGCCAAACTCCTGCCGGCTGCTTCTTCGATCTATTTTCAACAACCTTACGTGCAGGACGCTTCGTTTTTGATCGTTGGCGAGCGGGTGAATGCCAGCGGTTCTAAGAAGATGCGCGATCTGCTGAACGCGGAAAACTGGGATGGCTTGGTGGCTCTCGCGAAGGATCAGGAACGTGAAGGCGCCCACATACTCGATGTGAACGTCGACTTCGTTGGCCGTAACGGCGAAGCGGATATGCATGAGCTCGCGTCGCGACTCGTCACGAATATTAAGCTGCCCTTAATGTTCGACTCTACCGAGTGGGAAAAGATGGAAGCTGGCCTGCAACATGCCGGCGGCAAGAGCATTCTAAATTCTACCAATTACGAAGACGGCGAACCGCGCTTTGCGAAAGTCGTTGATCTCGCGAAGAGCTACGGCGCGAGTGTCGTGATCGGAACGATTGACGAAGAGGGAATGGCGCGCACTGCGGACGGGAAGTTTGCGATCGCGGAGCGTGCGTTCAAACAGGCAACCGGGGAACTCAATTTGCCGGCGGCGGATATCTTCTTTGATCCGCTGGCGCTGCCAATCTCGACCGGCATTGAAGAAGATCGCCGAAACGCGCTCGAAACCATCGAAGGAATTCGCCGAATCAAACAGAACCTGGCCGGCTGTTTCACGATCCTCGGCGTTTCCAACATTTCGTTTGGTCTGAATCCAGCTTCGCGAGTCGTTCTCAATTCGGTGTTTCTTCACGACGCCGTCGAAGCGGGGCTCGATGCCGCGATCGTTAACGCCAGCAAGATCGAACCCCTTAACCGCATCGGTGAAAAGGAACTCAAAGTTGCGCGTGATCTGATTTACGACCGGCGTGAGTTTGACGGTGATGCGTGCACTTACGATCCGCTGATTGAGTTTACGAAACTATTCGAGGGAGTAAAGGCGAAGAGTTCGGAAAAAGCGAGCAAGGGCGCGACCGTTGAAGAGCGGCTCAAGAACCACATCATTGACGGCGAAAAGATCGGACTGGAAGACGAGTTGAAGACCGCACTCGAAACGCATCCGGCGTTGGATATCATTAACAACATTTTGCTTGCCGGTATGAAGGTCGTCGGCGATCTTTTTGGCAGCGGCCAGATGCAGTTGCCGTTTGTGTTGCAATCAGCAGAAGCGATGAAAGCCGCAGTACGTTTCCTCGAACCCTTTATGGAGAAGAAGGGCGGTGCAACCGCGAAAGGTACCCTCGTGCTCGCCACCGTTAAAGGCGACGTACACGACATCGGCAAAAACCTCGTCGACATCATTCTCACCAACAATGGCTACAAGGTGATCAATCTCGGGATCAAGCAGACCATCGATAACATTCTCCTGGCCCACGAGGAGCACAATGCCGACGCGATCGGAATGAGCGGCCTGCTGGTGAAGTCCACTTTGATCATGAGGGACAACCTTGAACTCATGAATGAACGCGGTATTGCGGTCCCCGTGATCCTGGGTGGCGCGGCGCTGACCCGGCGTTATGTCGACGAAGATTTGAACTCAATCTATAAAGGATCGCTTTATTACGCCGGCGATGCGTTTGCCGGCTTGCACACCATGGACCGGCTGGTAGGCGGCGCGCTGAATGTCGCAACAGACGAGCAAGCGCGAGCTGCCGCAGCCGCGTCTGATGGAAGTGGCAACGGCGCGGAAGCGCCTGAAGACGTGGAAGACCGCGTTGGCGAAGAAGCGAAGCTCGGGATCAGCAAGAACGTGAAACCGCGCGGCGCCGCTAAGGTGGCTGGGGACACCACGCACACAACGCGTTCAGCCGTCAGTCGAGACGTCGAGATTCCGAGCCCGCCGTTTTACGGTTCACGAGTTGTTGAGAACATCGAACTTGATGACGTGTTCGCTTTCGTGAATGAGACCGCCTTGTTCAAAGGTCAATGGCAGTTCAAGCAGGGACGACGGCCCGCTGATGAGTATGAAGCTCTGGTGCGAGACAAAGTCAGACCGATTTACGAAGAGTTGAAACAGCGGAGCAAACGCGAAAATCTTCTGCAGCCGCGAGCGGTTTACGGTTACTTTCCCGCGCAGTCATCCGGCAACGACCTTGTTATTTACCATGACGACTGCCGGACGGAACGAATGCGCTTCACGTTTCCGCGTCAGCCGTTAACCATGAGTAAAAATTTGTGCCTCGCGGATTTCTTTGCGTCGCAGGATTCCGGACGAATGGATACGGTTGCGTTTCACCTCGTGACGATGGGCAGCCGGGCGAGCGAGTATTCCCATGAACTTTTCAAGTCGGACAACTATGCTGATTATCTTTACTTTCACGGATTAAGTGTGGAGAGCGCGGAGGCATTGGCCGAGCTCTGGCACAAACGGATTCGCGAAGAGCTCGGAATCGCGGGCGAAGATGCTGCCGACGTGCGAAAACTCTTTCGTCAGCAATACCAAGGCTCGCGTTTTAGTTTCGGCTATCCTGCGTGTCCGAGTCTCGAAGATCAATCGAAACTATTTGAGCTGCTCGATCCGTCGCGAATCGGCGTCGTGTTAACGGAAGAATTTCAACTCGAACCAGAGCAGTCGACTTCGGCGATCATCGCGCACCACCCGGAAGCCAAGTACTTCGCGGTCGATTAAGACTTAG
>JANLZV010000132.1:0-1506 GCA_031366425.1 Pyrinomonadaceae bacterium
CTTCGCCGACGCGCGGCATCCTTCGCCGAAGAGGCGTTCACCAACCAGCAACTCGATCTCACGATCTACAGTGGGCAATCGATCAGGTTGCGTTTCCGCTTCGCGCTCGGCGCTTCAAACGTGATTCTCTGGACGCAGTACGGCTGGTACATCGACGACATCTCGATCACCAACGATAGCTTTACCGATATCGTCTCGACCGCCCTGACGTCGCACACGGTAACCGGCCGAAGCAACGGCACGCGCTGTTACCGCGCGCGCACCACCTATACCCTCGGCGCCCAACAGGTGCCTGGGCCATTCAGCAACGAAGTCGAAGCCACAAGTTCGTTAGTAGCAGCTTGCGACGTCAACGTCGCGCACGCTTCGCAGGGCTCGGTTGCCACTGCTTCTTCAACCCAATCGAGCCGCAACTACTCGCCCGCCGGTGCAATAAACGGCGACGTGATCGGCGCTGGCTGGGAACAGGGTGGCGGTTGGAACGACGACACGCGCGGGGTGTGGCCTGACAACCTAGACGTCAACTTCAACGCTACCCGCACGATTAATACGATCAACGTCTACACGTTACAGAACAACTTCAAGGACCCGGTCCAGCCAACCACGTCAACGCCGGCGGATCTCTACGGCATCCTCGACTTCGACGTGCAGTACTGGAACGGCAGTGCCTGGATAACTGTGCCGGGTGGCGCAATCCGCGGAAACAACAAGGCAATGGTCACGATTTCATTTGCCAACCTGGCGACGACCAAAATCAGGATCAATGTCCTGAACGGGCGGGTTTATTACAGCCGCATCGTCGAAGTCGAAGCCCTCGGCTGCCCGTAAATCACGGCGCTGCCTTAACCGCCATCGTCCGGGCTCCCGGAAACATTCAGAGCCCGGGCGACGGCAAAACATCCAGCCTCGCTTTTTGTCAGAACCACCTGCGTGAGCGGGTGGAACAAAAGTTCGGATAGCCAGTGGAAATTCAATTCAACAAAACTAACGAAGAACCAGCAGCGATGAAAATGCGAGCGCGCATCTTCCGGCCCGGTTGGCCCTTTGGGTCCTCTTGGCCGTTTTGGTCTGGCCCCGCTGGCTGCCCGCAATGGTCATAAAGCAAAGGTGATCAATCAATGACTCCCCGAAAACTTTTCCGCGCTACGTTACTATCCCTGCTTGTTCTTTCCGCTCTGCTGCTTGCTGCCTTCAGTTTCTCAACGCGTTCCACGGCCCAGGTTGGCCAGTCGGCCGCAGTTTGGAACGCCGTTAGCGAAGCCAGTCTTCCCGTTGCGCCAGCCGGCACGCGCATCATCAAGCCCGAGCGCTATCGCACCGTGGCGCTGAACACCAGCGCGCTGAAGACGCAGTTGGCCGCAGCGCCGATGGAGTTCACACCAGCAGCCCAGGGTAGCGGTCGCGTTGAGGTCTCTCTGCCAAAGCCCGACGGAACGATGGCCCGCTTCCGCGCTGAAGAATCGCCAATAATGGAGGCGCCGCTAGCCGCGCGTTACCCCAACATCA
>JANLZV010000503.1:0-4647 GCA_031366425.1 Pyrinomonadaceae bacterium
CGTCTTCGCCTCTGTTTTTCCCCTGAATGTTATTGGACAGTCACCAGCTGGCCCGCTTACGAACAAGGAGCTGGTCGCGCTTGTTTACCAGTTGCCGGCCCATCCTGAACGGCGCGATGAAGTGGTTGACGAAGTCCGCAAGCGCGGCATTGGGTTTCCGCTGACTGACGGCATGCGTTCCCTTGTGGCCAGCAAGAGTGGAAACGATGCCCTGCTGCGGCGAACACTCGACGAAGCCGAACGACGAAGGGTAAATCCAATCGCCTCCGCCCGGCCACCCGAGAAGGATGCTTCTGAACTTCTCGAGCGCACGCGCGAGGCTACGCTGGCGGCGGCTGATGCGATGCCGGATTTCATCGTCAAGCAACTCATCAAGCGATCGCTTGCGTATGGCACCACCAACAACTGGTTGCCCCAAGACAATTTGACGATCGCGGTCGGCTACCGGGCGAATTCAGGCGAGCAATACAAGGTTCTGGCGATTAACGGAATGACCCTGGGCCAGGAGGTTCAGGAGAGTAGCAGCTACAGCAAGCTGGTCGGCGGCACCAGTTCGACGGGGGTTGAATATATCTCGGCGCTCGCGGATCTGTTTTCGCCAGATTCCAAAACTGAATTCAAACTTGTCGACACTGACGTGACTCGTACGCGACGCACGCTCGTCTACGAGTATGAGGTCAAGAAACCTTTATCGAAGTTGACCTTGAGCGCTGACGAAAACTCGACGCGCGCCGGATCTCGTGGCCGAGTTTGGATCGACCGGGAAACTAACCGAGTCTTGCGATTTGAACAAATCGCGACGGAGATCCAGCCGGACTTTCCAATTCGCGCGGCGAGCACGCTGATTGACTACGACTGGGTAAAGATCGGCGAGAATAAGTACCTGCTGCCGACCAACTCCGAGATTTTGCTCACAAGTTTGAACCGCCAAATGACGGTCCAAAGTCGCAATGAAATTCGCTTTCGCGGATACCAGAAGTTTAGCGCGGAACTGAAGGTGATCGATGAAATCGACGGCGACGACGATCTGCCTCCTGAAAAGCCTTAGCCGAAACACGTTGGATAATAACTGGTCATCTCGATGCGTCGCGAAACAGCCCGTATGTGGCTAAATACCAAGCTCTTCGGAGTCGTTACTGCCATCTGTTTTGCCGCATTTCCTACCCTAACCACGGCCCAGACCACTGCTGACGCTGCTGCCCAAACAGGGCCTGCACGGGATTACCTCGTTTATGTTTTATCCGAAGCGGCCGACCGGATCTCGTTGATTCGTTTTGGACCAGCCGGCGCGCGAATCGATCACGATTTGCCCACCGGAGACATGCCCGTCGATATCGATGGACCACATGGGATCGCCGTCGCGAGAGATCAGCAATCGTATTTTGTATCCCTGGCTCATGGCCGTCCGTTTGGATCGGTGTGGAAGTATTCCACGAAAGACGATCGGCTGCTGGGCCGTGTTTCGCTTGGCTACTTTCCGGCCACAATGGATCTAAACTCCGACGCCAGCCTGCTCTACGTCGTCAACTTCAACCTGCATGGCGATATGGAACCTTCCTCTGTTTCGGTCGTGGCCACTGAACCGATGTTGGAAATTGCTCGCATCAGGACGTGTGCGATGCCCCATGGCTCGCGGCTCAATCCGCAGGGCACCAAACACTATTCAGCCTGCATGATGGACGACCTGCTAGTGGAAATCGACACCCAGACTTTGAAAGTTTCGCGCCATTTCCTGTTGACCAAGGGGCGTGAAGCCGGCGGGCCCGGCATCAGCGCGGCCGCTCCAGCGCAATCCAAACCGCAGCCCGCCACTGGCGCGCACAAACATATGGACATGGGTGGCCACGGCATGGAGGCGCCCAAGCCCGGTGACAAATCCTGTTCGCCAACCTGGGCTCAGCCTTCCGCTGACGGCTCGTCAATTTTCGTGGCTTGTAATAAGTCGAGCGAAATAGTTGAAATTGACGCGGCGAAGTGGACCGTGGTGCGCAGGATTCCGGCGCGCGCCGGAGTTTACAACCTCGCGATCACCAGGGATGGGACACGATTGCTCGCCACTAACAAACGCGATCAGTCAGTAAGTCTCATCGAGATCAAGAGCGGACTTGAGCTCGCGCGATTTCCCACGCGGCGGAGCGTGCTGCACGGTGTCGTCGTATCGCCCGACGATCGATATGCGTTTGTGTCAGTTGAAGGTGTCGGCGCCGAACCGGGCACCGTGGAAATCATTGATCTCTTAAACCGAAAAACCGTCGCGACTCTCGACGTCGCCTCGGAAGCCGCCGGCATCGACTTCTTCCGAATGGAACCGGCGAAATGAAGACCGCTAATTAGCGTTCCCCGTCAGCGGCCTCCGAATGCACGGCCATCTACTGACTTCTCATCCTCTGTCTGCGATAATCCCCCTGCCCTAAAAACATCCGAATAATAATCCGCGGCTCGGTTAAGTTTTCCTACGAAGCTACGAATGAGCGAAGCAGCAGACAAAGTAAGCGGCGTGGGCATCCTGCCAATTTTCCCGTTACAGGTGGTCTTGTTTCCGGGCGTGCCCCTGCCGCTTCATATCTTCGAACCCCGCTATCGTCAAATGCTCGAAGACGTTCGTGGCACAAACAATCTTTTTGGCGTTTCCTATCTAGAGGACCCTAGCGAAAACGAAATTCCGAAAGCAGGTGACATCGGATGCGTGGCTGAAGTCAGAGAGACGCAGACTAGCGAAGATGGGCGATCCAACATCCTGACCGTGGGTGTCATCCGTTATCAAATCGAGGAATACGTTGAACGCGGCGATCAATACCTGCTGGCGCGAGTCAGTTTTTTTGAAGACGAACCCGAGAATGACGAGATGCTCGGGGTCGCGGCTCAGGAAGTGGCCGAACTATTTACGCGGATTGCGCGAGCTGTCCGCGCTATCAACGATGAACGCGCGAACCTGCCAGACATCACCAACACTGAGCCCCAACGACTTTCATTCCTGGTCGCTGCGGCCGTCGAACTCGACACTAACGCGAAACAGATCCTGCTCGAGCTGCGGTCTACCGCGGAGCGATTAAACCGCCTGCGTGAGATTCTCTCCCTCGTGGTAGACAACTATGAAGAGCGGGCTCGCGTGCACAATCTGGCCAAAGGGAATGGTCACAGCGGCCGGCACATCGACCTCGAATGATTCAAGAAACCGACGTGGCCCAGGACAACTTCCTAGAAACTAAGACGGCAACGGTGCGGGTGCTTTTCTTTGGCGCCGCCCGCGACGCCGTGGGTCACGGCGAAGTCAGATTAGTCATTGAAAACACTCTGACAGCGGCTAACGTCTTGGCACAGATCGTGGAATCCTTTCCTGGTCTAAAGCGCTTCGGTAGCTCCCTCTTGTTTGCCGTGAACCAGGAGTACGCGCGCGGCGATCGAAAAATAAGCGATGGCGATGAACTCGCAGTGTTTCCTCCAGTGAGCGGCGGTTCCGCATCAAGCGGAAGCGGCGAATCTGTTACGCCTGGGGTACCGCCCGCAACCACCTCCGGCAGAGATTTTTTAGAGCTCACCACCGAGCCGATTGACGTCGGCGCCGTAGCTCGGCGGGTCGTTCCACCCGAGTGTGGCGCGACCGTAACGCTGGATGGCTACGCGCGCGAATGGACCAAGGGCCGCAGAACGCTTTACCTGGTTTACGAAGCCTACGCCCCGATGGCAGTCAATGAACTCCAGCGGCTCGCCGCCGCGGCGCACGAGCGTTTTGAGATTGCGCATATCGGGATTGTTCATCGCACCGGCCGGCTCGAGATTGGTGAAACCAGTGTCGTTATCTCAGTCAGTGCTCCACACCGCGGCGCCGCGTTTGAAGCCTGCGAATGGGCCATACGCGAACTCAAACGCACCGTTCCGATTTGGAAAAAGGAGTTTTTCGAGGATGGCGAAGTTTGGGTTGAGGGCGAAGCATCGCTAGAGAAATTGCCGGACTAACCGTTCAACGCGCAGAACTCGACCCCGGTATTTTCGTTAGTTCGAATTGAGGAGTAACGAACAATGCTCTACACAACTTGCGGAAGCCAGAGTGATCAATGCGAGCGGTTTTGTCGGAAATGCGAGGTTTTATTGCGGCCACACGACAACTCAAGTAAATCCGTGTTTGTGCTTGATGATTGTTGCACCCGGTGACTAAAATCAAACTTGGAGGCTAGGCATATGAACAATAACTACGTCAGCGTCGTTGGCGATTCTTACACAATCACAGGTACGCGCGTCTCGCTTGATTCAATTGTCTGCGATTATCTGAGCGGCCTGTCTCCGGAAGGCATCGCCGAGAATTTCGAAAACCTCTCACTCGAGCAAGTCTACGGCGCGATCACCTATTACCTTTCCCACCGCGACGAAGTAGAGCGACATCTAATGAGTAACCGCGCCAAGTTTGAAACTCTGCGAAAGAACGCCCGCGAAGCTCACCCGCTGCTTTATCGGAAGCTCGGAGAGATGCAAGAGGCACTTCCTTGAAGATTCGTTTCCAGGCCGATGCCGATCTTCGTGTTCCCATCATTAAAGGCCTGAGACGTCGCGAGCCGGCCGTTGACTTCATGACCGCACATGAGTCTGGACTTGCCGGACTCGACGATAGTGATGTGCTCGCTCTTGCTGCTTCGAATGGGAGAGTGCTCG
>JANLZV010000518.1:0-5231 GCA_031366425.1 Pyrinomonadaceae bacterium
CCCAATGCAACGCTTGTGGAAAAATTGGCGCGTCTCGGGCCGAAACTTGTTCATGGCCCAGTAAAGATATTTCATCCAGTGTTGCCGATTGCGCAACATCCAGTTGTAGACGCCCACCATTTTCGCGGTAATGGAATGCGACTCTTCAACTGCCTTCACTACGCGAACGGCATACGATTGACCGTCGAAAAATTTCTGCACTCCAGCCACGATCGCTGCCGCCGCCGAGCGATGGCCGCCCCCGGTGTCAGACGAAAGAATCAAAATTTTGGGAATGCGCTGGGACATTAGGCTCGAACTGTCACACCTTCCGGCTCGGGGTGGAGGTGATCCATCTTCTTCCGCGCCTTCTTCATTTCGCGTTCCAGCTTTTTGATCTGAATCAGGTGGCCGGGGTTAAACGGTAGCGACGGATAGTAACTGTTGGATTCGTGCGTGCAGAAACACCCGTCGAGGGCTTTCTTGCGCCGTTCCTTCATCGCGGGTGACAGCCAGAGCTTCTGAAAATCCCAATCGAAGTCACGCAGGTTGCCAATCGGATCCAGGTTCTCGCAGGAGGAAACGGTGCCCTCGTCATAAATGACGCCGCCCGCGGTTCCAGCGTAGCACTTCATCTGAGCCTTCTGAGTTTCCTGGGTCTTCGCGATCAGGCCGTGCATGTAAATATCGATCGCCGCCTTAAAGAAGCCTTGCTTGCCGCCGTAGTTATTCTTAATCGCTGCCGAGCGCGAATCGTCGTCGATCATGGTCGCTAGCTTCGCATAGCGCGAATGATCGATGTCGAGTTCAACCGGGTCAGCTGAGGGCGGACGAATGTAATTGAAGTTGACTTTGTCGGGTCGCAGATCATACTTCAAAAAGTCGTACCAATCGAAGATGGTGTCCTGGTTGGAATTCATGAAACAGGTACAGGTTTGCACGTCGAGCTTTGGATATTCTTTTTTTATTGTCTGCAACTGACGAGCGGTGTCGATGGCGATGTCCCATGAACCGGGTTTCTGACGAATTTTTTCATGCGGCGCTTTCAGGCCGTCAATTCCGAGGGCCACTGTCACATTCAGATCCGGACACTCTTCAAGAATCCGCGTGATGTCCGGAAAGATCCGCTTTTGGATCTGCCCGTTAGACATGATGTAGATCGATTCAAGTTTGTTATTGCGGTAAAACGCATTGGCGATTTCCGGCAAGTCTTTACGCGTAAATGGTTCGCCACCGGCCAGGATCAACACGCCGAGACTGCCGCCGAGCGTTTCCGAAATTTTCTCAATCTCGTGAGTCTTCATCTGCAACTTCTTACGCGGGCGATCATCAAGCTCTTCCGTGAAAAAGCAATGCGTGCAACGCATGTCGCAGACAGAAGTTACGAGTATGTTCAGCAAAACTGGGGAAAACGGCTGACCGATGGCCAGCTTGGCATACCGCTTCAAAAGTTCTTTGGTAGTAAAGTCCATTTCAACCTCGCTATTAATGCCGCTTCTGCTCGTGTTTGATGCAGAAAGCTTGGGCTAACAGATAAAGTATTTACCACTGCCTGTCAACGCATTGAGAAATCAATATCTCCCCACATTCGCGGCGCAAACTGTGAGTTTGCGTTACGACTGGATCAAGTCCCAGATGCCCGGAAACTTAAGGGCGTTCGCTACGCCCGGGGATACCGAGCGAGCGCATGCGACGGTAAAGGTGACTACGGTCAACTCCCATTAGCTCCGCCGCGCGCGAAACGTTGCCTTCCGCCTCGTCGAGTTTCCGTTGAATGAACTCGCGATGATAGGCGTCCGTCGCTTCTTTAAAGGATGGAAAACGAAACGATGCGGCGGGCGCTTCGTCTTTTCCGTGCGGCGGCAAGTCTTCGCCGCCCACTTTCACTGCCGGATTCATGATCACGACGCGCTCAATCGTGTTTCGCAGTTCCCTGACGTTTCCCGGCCAGGAATAGTTCTGCAACTCACTAACCGCTCCTTCTGCAAATTCCTTCGGCGTTTTGCCGTACGCGCGCGAGAAGTGTTCATTGAAATATTCCACCAAAAGCGGCACGTCCTCGAGCCGGTCTCGTAAGGGCGGAAGCTCAAACGGAATCACATTAAGACGATAGAACAGGTCAGGCCGGAACGCGCCCTGTTCCATTTCAACCTCCAGACGCTTGTTGGTGGCAGCGATCACGCGGACGTCTACCCGCACGGAGTTGCCGCTTCCAACCGGCTCAAAACGTTGCTCCTCCAGGACGCGCAACACCTTCGCCTGCACTTTCGAACTCATGTCGCCAATCTCGTCAAGAAATAGCGTGGCGCCATCCGCGAGTTCAAACTTCCCTTTCTTCGCGCCCGTAGCCCCGGTAAAAGCGCCTTTCACGTGTCCAAACAGTTCCGACTCAATCAACTCTTCTGGGATTGCCGCCGAATTGACTTCAACAAACGGCGCGCCCGCGCGGCGCGACTTCGCGTGAATGGCATGCGCCACCAGCTCTTTACCAGTCCCGGATTCGCCGTAGATCAAAACGCGTCCATCAGTCGGCGCCACTACGGAGATTTGTTTACGCAAGGCGCGCATGGCCACCGACTCGCCGACCATCGTATATTCCCGCCCTAACTCAGCCGACATCTCCGCGTTGATGAGTTCGAGGCGCTGCTGTCGCAGGGCATTGCGGACGGTCAATAAGGTCTTCTCGATTGAGAGCGGCTTCTCGATGAAATCAAACGCGCCGAGCTTAGTGGCGCGCACTGCAGTTTCTACGTTGCCGTGACCCGAGATAATGACGACGGCGGATTCAGATCCCGCAGCGCGCAACCGCCGCAGCGTCTCCAAACCATCGATCCCCGGCAACCATACATCAAGGAGAATGCACCCGTAGGCGCGTCGCTCGACCGCTTCAAGGCATTCCTCACCAGTAGCAACGGCATCAACACTGAAGCCTTCGTCTTGCATCACGCCGCGCAAGGTGTCGCGGATGCCGGGCTCGTCATCAACTATGAGAATAGAATCCATTGGGTTGACTGTGTAGACACTAATCAGACACTACAAGGCTGTTCACTGCTTACTGCTTACTGCTTACTGCTTACTGCTCACTGTTCACGTTCACTGCGGCTCACCGCTCACTCCTTCACTCACCGCCGGTAGTTCAATAATAAAACGCGCGCCGCGCGGATAGTTTACTTCGGCGCGAATGCGTCCGCCGTGTTCCAAAATGATCCGCTGAACGATGGCCAAGCCGAGGCCCGTGCCGCTGCCGCGAGTTGAAAAGTATGGTTGAAACAATCGCTTGAAATCGGGAGGCCGAATGCCATGACCAGTATCGACTACTTCCGCCACCAGCAAACTGCGCCCCGCATCCAGACTAGTCGAGATTGCGATCAGTCGCTCGCCATCAACTTCCACCAACGCATTGCTGGCGTTGTCGATCAGATTTACAAACACGCGGCGCAGTTGTTCAGCATCCAACATCGCACTCGGCAGGCCCGCCGCGAGTTTAGTCGAGATAGTAACGCCATCGAGGCGACCGTCATACAAGGCGACGGCGTGACCAATAACTTCGTTGAGACTTGCCAACTCCAACTTTGCCAGGGGCAACCGGGCAAACCGCGAAAACTCATCCACCATGGCCTTCAGCCCAGCGACTTCGCGCGAAATTGTTTCGGTGCATTCATCGATCACCTGGGCCACGTGAATGTCTTCCGCGGATCTTTCCTTCGGTGTAATCAAACTGCCGTCCCCGTTCTGACCATTTTGTCCGCCGTTGAGCGCAACCGAAGTAGCTCGGCGATAACTCTTCGCGATCCGTTCAGCTGATAACTGGATTGGCGTTAAAGGGTTTTTGATCTCGTGGGCCATGCGACGGGCCACCTCGCTCCACGCCGCTACGCGTTGCGCGGCCAACAATTCAGAAAGATCTTCGATAACCAGTACCACGCCGCGCTTCGTGGCGGACGACGCACCCAGGGCGGTGGCATTCAAAGCCACTGGCAACGAAGTGTCGGCGTTGGGCCCGGCGAGTTGGGCTTGTTCCGCCGCTTGTCCGGTGCGGCGCGCTCGCCGAAGCACGCGGTCCAGCACCAGCCAATCATCTGCGCCAATTAAATCCGAAAGCTTTCTGGCCTCGGAATTAGTTTTCCCGAGGCGCGCCGGATCGCTATCGAGTCGTAACATTTGCGAAGCAGCAGCATTGATGGTGGTCACCAGATCGTTTTCATCCAGAGACACGACTCCGGTGGAAAGCGATTCGAGCACGGTCTCGATGTAATTTCGCCGCTCCTTCAGCGTCAGATTCTTTTCCCGGAGCGCGGCCGAACCGGCTTCGATGCTCGAACGATTGTCTTCCAGCTGCGTGGTCATCTGGTTAAACGAATCGGCGAGGAGGGCCAGTTCGTCATCAGCAATGGTGGTAACGCGATGCGAAAAATTTCCGCGCGCAATTTCGTTTGACGCTTCCGCGAGGGCTTTAATCGGCGTGGCTATTCCCCGGGCGAGATAGATCGCGACCCAACTCGACACGAAGAGGAGCATCAGCGTCATCAGTCCGAGCGTGGAGAGGCCAAGCGATCGCACGCGACGCTGCCGGGCCACCAGTTTTTTGTACTCACCCTGCGAGCCGGTGATCGTATCGCCAAGATCGTTACTGGCTCGTCGCAAGGGCACGACGATCAGTTGCCGATTGTCAGCGAGCGTTACTGAAACCAGATCGAAATCCTTGCCGTCAGCCAAGCCAACGTCAGTGGCGCCGGGCCCGCGGGCCTGGCTCAATAACTTATCCAACTCAGCAGTCTCCGCGGCAGAGAAAGCCCCTCGGCTTTGAGCAGCCAAACCGCCATTTTGATCCACGATCTCAATCGCCGATACCTGGCCGCTGCCGACAACGCGATTAAGGGTCTGTTGTCGTTCAACGTCAGACTGCGGGTTGATCACTACCGCGAGCAGCGCGGCCGTTTCATGCAGGTTGCGCAACTGCGCATCGACAGCTTCGCGTTGGACCTCCTGCGCTTCGTTTACTACCTGGGCGGGCAATCGGCCAAACCACTTTTCCAGGGAACGATTAAGAAAAAGATAAGAAAAAACCGCCATCGCAATAATCGGCAGAAAACTAATCGCAATGAAGTAAACCAGTAGTCGCGTCTTAATCTTCGAACCTAGTTGGCGCTGGCGTCTCTCGAGTCGTAGCTTCAGCAGATTGCGGATAAAGATGAACGAGAAAACTACAAAGGCGACGAAGTTCAGGGTCGACAGCGCGTAGAGCAGCAACG
>JANLZV010000523.1:0-3712 GCA_031366425.1 Pyrinomonadaceae bacterium
TGAAGCTTATCGCGCAAAGATCATCGAACAGATTCCGCTCGGACGTTTTGCTGAAGCCGACGAAGTTGCGCGCATCGCCTGTTTCCTGCTTTCCGACGACGCTCGCTACATAACCGGCCAGGTGATTCAAGTGGACGGCGGCCTGGCAATCTGATTCGCGGGGCAGCTGCCCGAAGTTCGCTTCACAATTTTACCCCGCTACCGCTGATAGGCACGGTGACAAGAATGAACAGTCAGAAACGCAAAGCGTTGGTAGGCGTGATCCTCATCGGCGGGTTGCTGACCGCGGTGGCCAGCTTCCTGGCGCAATCTCCCGAAGCTAAAGCGCCGTCTGCTAAACCCGCAACCCAAACGTTTCCGGAAAGGGAACGAGAACAAGCGATTCTGCACAAACTTACCGGCTTGTTGTCGCGCGCCGGCGTGCAAGTCGGACCAGAATTGGCGGCTGCCGACTCGCAAGGTTACCTTGAAGTACATCTGAAATGGGACAGCGCGCCGAAAACCGTTGGCGGGGAACTCCTCAGCCAGGAACAGGTTTCTCCCGCGGTCGTACTCACCGAAATTTCATCTATCTCGCGAGAGGGTACACTTCCGCGCGAGCGTTCGCTCGAACTCTCGGCTGATCACATACTCGTCGTGGCCCTCGACGATAGTGAAACGGTGCGTTGGTGGAAGCTAATGATTGATCCTCGCCTGGTGCGCGCCGAGGTGGGTCGCAGCGATGACATGCGCAGCGAGAATCTGTACACGCGACAAGTAGATTTCAGCCTTGAGTGTCCGGATGATCCCCAGCTGAAACAGTTGCAATTGTTCCGACCCGTTTGGGATGGCAAGTCGTTTCAACTCGAATCTGTTGGGGTAGTGCCACTGCACCGCAACTAAAAAACGTGTCTCATTCAAAAAACCTCAAATTGATCTTAACCGCACTGCTGCTTCTCATCACGTGCGCGATGACGAGCGTCAAAGCTGAGCCTTACGAAACTATTGTGAACAACGGCAACTCGCAAAATCGCGTCGATGTAGCGATCGTAGGTGACGGTTATACTCAGGCTGAACAGCAGAAATATAAGGACGACGTACAAAGTTTGATTCAGGGCCATTTCGGACAAGAGCCCTTCCTCGAGTATCGAACCTTTTTCAATGTGCATCGGATCGATGTCGTCAGCGCGCAATCGGGAGCCGACCATCCTGAACGTTCGTCACTCGTGAACACTGCCTTCGATGCCACTTACAACTGCTCGGGAATTCAGCGTCTGATCTGCGTAAACAATTCGAAGGTGAACACTGTCACTACCAATACTCTGAACCCGGCACAACGCGATCTGATCTTTGTGTTGGTAAATGATTCCGAGTATGGCGGTTCAGGCGGCGCCGTCGCCGTGGCGTCTACCAACGCGGCGGCGGTTGATCTGATTCTTCACGAAGAAGGTCACAGTTTTGGATTTCTGGCTGACGAATACGGCGGACCTCCACCGCCGAATTGCAGCAACTCATTAGAGCCTTCGTCAGTGAATGCCACGCGCGAAACGGCGCGGGCCCAGATCAAATGGAACCAATGGATCGATCCCGGCACGCCGTTGCCGACAAACACCACGAATCCAGGTATTCCGGGTCTGTACGAAGGAGCGGCTTACTGTGATAACGGACTCTATCGTCCCACCTATGTTTCCAAGATGCGCTCGCTTAGTTTTCCTTTCGAACAGATTAATAACGAGCAGCTCGTGAAGCGGATTTACAACTTCGTCTTGCCGCTCGACTCGAGGTCTCCTGCCGGCGGCGGCGTAACTCTACCGCGCGGACAAACTCAGAGCTTTTCAGTCTCAACCCCGGCGCCGCGTACTCATAACCTGACAGTCTCCTGGCTGGTCGATGGTCTAGCGCAAACGGTCGCGCCTTCTTTCAATTTCAACTCCAATAATTTCAGTGCCGGCAGTCACACCGTCACCGCAACCATTCACGATGGCACGTCATTCGTCAGAAGCGATCCTGTTCAACTTCTGAACGCTACCACTTCATGGAACGTGAACGTCGTCAACGCCTCACAGGTCCAGCTTGACGCAGCGTTCTACAACAAGGGCGAAGGCGACGTGCAGGTAAATCTGACGGTCACCCGGACTGGGGATCTTTCAGGACCACTCGCCGTCGAATACTTCACCAGCGATAGCGCCTTCAGCAATGCGTGTAATGTGAATAGCGGCGCAGCTTCTTCGCGTTGCGACTACCTCACGACCGTCGGCTCCCTCCGCTTTGCTCCAAACGAGGGCGCGAAGGTCATCAAGATTCCGATCATCAATGATGCTTACGCCGAGGGTAACGAGAGCTTCTCGTTTACGATTGGTAACCCCTCGGGTGGCACGCTTGGTTCGCCATCAATCGCGAGCATCCAGATTACCGATGATGACGCGGTCAACGGAGCGAACCCGATTGACGGCTCAGCGTTTTTTGTGCGGCAACACTACGTCGATTTTCTAAATCGCGAACCGGATGCGAACGGTCTCAACTTCTGGACTGGGGAGATCGACAACTGCACGCCTAAACCGCAGTGCACCGAGCTGAAACGCATCAACGTCTCCGCGGCGTTTTTCCTGGCCATTGAATTTCAGGAAACTGGTTTCCTGGTTTACCGGTTTTACATGTCGAGCTACGGCACCCCGGGCCCGGCGCCGGTGCCGGTGGAGTTTCTAGAGTTCCTGGCTGACACGCAACAGATGGGGCAAGGCGTCGTCGTGGGAGTCGGCAATTGGCAGGCACAACTCGAAAGCAATAAAGTCGCGTTCTCTGAAGACTTCGTGTCGCGTTCGCGTTTTCTGGCGAAGTATCCAACGACGAAAACGCCGGCGGAGTTTGTCGACGGAATGTTTGCAGCCGCGCGAGTCGTTCCTTCAGCGCCCGAACGCAATGCGGCCATTAACGAATTTAACGGCGCCGCCAACACGAGCGAAATCGCCGCGCGCGGACGAGCGCTGCGACGAGTCGCTGACAATCCGATCCTGGTGGCGTTTGAAAAAAACCGCGCGTTTGTGTTGATGCAGTATTTTGGTTACCTCCGCCGCAATCCTTTCGACCCGCCCGAATCGACTCGCGACTTCACGGGTTACAACTTCTGGCTCGCCAAGCTTAATCAATTCGGCGGCAACTTCATCAACGCCGAGATGGTCAAGGCCTTCATTACCTCAGGCGAATACCGCCAAAGATTTGGTCCATAGCTGGTCCACTTAGTCGCGCGATAAAAACCTAAAATAGCTCCGAAAAATCGGATTAAGACCGAGACGTTGGAATCGCTGAATAACAGCTGACAAATGTCTTGACGGTCGTAACTCTTCTCGATATTCTCCCTCCCTCTTACCGCAAATAAACGATCTACCGCTTCGCTTTTATTGACGCGAATCACGGTCGGTAACCGTCGGTTGGTCCATGCGTCAACCAGGCCCAGGTGTTTTCAGTTTTCTGATTCAGTCTCCCCGTTCGCAGAGCCGCTGAGGCATGCGACCTAACCTTTTAGTTCACCGAAGGAGAAGCATCATGCATCGCAAGAGATCCCCAGTTTCATTTCTGATGTTAGTCGTCGTTGCAGGTTTCGCGCTTAGTGGTTGCGCGAAGGTCGAGGAGAGCAAGGGGCCGGTTGCTACCAAAACTACGAATGCGGACAGCGGTAAGATTCCGATCACTACTTCTTCCGAAGAAGCGCGCAAAGAATTTCTGCAAGGGCGCG
>JANLZV010000576.1:0-1738 GCA_031366425.1 Pyrinomonadaceae bacterium
GTGAGAGGTTTGCTTTAACATAGGGTAACCGTTCATGAAATCGAGGCTGCGGCTCTTTGAGAATCAAGCCAGTAGTTACCGCCGAAATTCCAAACCGACCGCCCAACTCAAGTCGGTCTTAATGATGCTGTCGCCCTCAAACCTTCCGCCGCCCTTATCGCCTGTTAAGAAAAGCTGGTACTGCGCATCATCCGGAGCGGAAGGGGGAAAGTGAGCATCGACTCTTCCAAAGTGAGTCAGTCCTGGTCCAACCGTCACGGTAAAAGGTGCATAAGTTAGAGGGTCACTCCCGGGTACGTTTTCAATCATTTTGCCGTCCACCACAAACGTGGTGAAGTAACCGACCTTGGTAGCCTCGACTTCAAGTGTCACATTCTCGCCGGCCTCGCATTTGTAGATGGAAGGTGTGATCTGCTGCATTGAGGTCTTTTCTCCTTACCCGCGTCGGTTTCGTAGAGGCCGATGTCGAACGAGTGCGGCATTACCGCAAAAGGCTGATGTATTAGTGCAGCGCGAGGATTGTCTAAGAAACTTCCTGCTCCTCAGAATTCAGTTGAACGGCTACTCAAAGGACAGGGAATGAGTGGATAAAGGCTTTGAGCGGCACACTGAAAGTTGGGTGAGCCTTCGCTAATGCGAACGGCCGCACGATATTCCAAGCCTCAAACATTGTCAAGATTTTTTGCAAGATTCCTTGTATGCTGAGTTCCCGAAACGTCCAAATTTCAACGGAGTTCGCCATTTGCGAAGCGATTCTTTCTGTGGCAGTCAGAAGCCTGTCTTTATTCGTATTTGATGAGATTGAGTTAACTAAATTCTTTCATCTAATAGTAATGTTGGAGCAAGCAAAACGTTTCAAGCAACGTTGGAACTTGTCCGTGAGGCGACTTGACCGTCGCGAATTTCGGCCCGATGATGAGCGAAATTCAATCGCCTTTTGGGCAACGAGAAAGCATTCTTTTTTATGAAAAAATATCATTTCATTCAACTCGATGTGTTTACGAATGAGCCGTTCGCGGGGAATCCGTTGGCGGTGTTTCCGGAAGCCGAAGGACTTAGTGACGACGAAATGATGAAGATCGCCCGCGAGATGAATCTTTCGGAGACGGTGTTTGTGCTGAAACCGGAGGCGGGCGAGCAGCAAGAAGCAGAGAGCAAAGGGCAAAGCGCGAAGGACGAAGCAAAAACTTCTGAAGGAGAGGCACCGCAGGTAGCCGCAGCCAATCCGCAATCCGAAATTCGAAATCCGAAATTCCCGCTGCGCCGCTTGCGCATTTTTACGCCGAGGCGCGAGATTCCCTTTGCTGGTCATCCGATCGCCGGCACCTGGAATGCGCTGGCGCGAGAAGGCATTGTGCCGCTGCCGGAAGGTGGTGACGGCTGGACCCGCATTTACCATGAAGTCGGTCTCGGCGTGTTGCCGGTTGATATCGAGTTCAAAGACGGCGCGCCGGTTCAGGTTGTAATGACGCAGGGCAAATTTGAAATTATTGCTGAGATTGATGACGGGCAGGAACAAGCTGAGTTCGCGCGCGCTCTCGGCCGCAATCGCGAAGACCTCGACGAGAATCTGCCGCTTCAAGTTATTTCGACTGGCTTGTCGTCATTGGTAGTTCCGATACGTTCGCTCGCCGACCTGGGAACGTGTCGCGTCAACAGCAGCTTGCTGGGCGAACTCTACACGCAACGCGGCGCCACCGGTTGCCATGCATTCTCACGCGAGACGATTGAGATTGGC
>JANLZV010000580.1:0-4580 GCA_031366425.1 Pyrinomonadaceae bacterium
AATTCATAACGAGATCAACCGATCGCGGCCGGGCCGCACTTCCATACTTGCTAACTAATGACAATTTCAATAGACGCCCTTCGATGTCCCGCGGCTCGGATTGGATGTCACGAGCCAACATACTCATATTTAACCGCGGTAAGATTCGTCCTGCTCAATCCGTGAAAGCACCCAATCAAACTCGCCCGAGGTTATCTTGCCCCCGCAAAATTGACAAATTCCAGCGTTGTTCACTTTCAAAGGGGCCGCGCAGTTTGGGCAATTCAGATCTGCCCGAGCTGCGGCGGGTTGAGCGGAGCGATTTCGGATGAACGTCCAATATTCTGTCCAGTGCCGAAGATTTGTTTTCGACCCACTCACCACGTGCCCGCTCTCGTTGACGGTATAGTCGTAACCCTGAGCGCCGATTCTAATCGTGATTGAGTTGTAGAAAGCGTCTTCGGTAATTTTTACCGTCTGCATCGCGTTCACCGCGCATTGATCGACCAGGTTTCGCAAATGCTGTCGACGATAGGCGTCGATCCAGTATTGATGCATTTGAAAAAGATTGTCGGTCTCATGCGGACGAGCGCGTTCCCAGTCGAGAGTGGACCAGGCAGCTTGCAATTCATTGAAGATTAATTGAGCGCGCGCTTGAAACGGTCCCCATTCAAAGCTCGGATTATTCTTCTCAAACTCGACCCGGAGATTGTCGAAGCCGGGTTGCACCACACTCGGATAGTTTGTCCCGACCTCAGGAACGTCAGACGTGAGCAAAGGTCCCTTCGCTTCACTGTTGAGCAAACTAATCTCACGCACAAACCATTGAAACTCGCCGCTATCGATCTTCGTTCCGCAAAACGAACACGCACCCACCGTGTCTCGCTGGAGCGGTCCGCCGCAACGGGGACAATGCAACGCAGCCGCCTGCGCCGGCGGCGGCGAAAGCACATCGCGCTTGCGTTCAAGTTGCCACCTCTCCTCGATGTAGTACGTCATTTCAGTCGGCGCGCCGTTCTTGCCGGCAATCACTTCCGTGTAATTTGCTTCGAAGCGGAGGCTGACGCTGACGGTCGGAGTTTCGAGACCCCGAACGCTCTCAACGTTCATGGCGCCGATGATAGTTCCCTTCACTTCTTTCAGATGGGCAGGGTTGCGCTGGAGCAGCGACTCGCGCGCCCCGTCACTTAGATACGGGGAAAACTGATCGAGAGCGATAGCCCCTCTTCCGCGTGCCTGCTGTGCCTTTCCGTAGAGTGCATAACAGAAATCGGTGAAGACTATTTCTGAAAAGTTTGGGTCAAACCTGCGCAACTGTGCGAAGGAGCGCGCTACAGTTTCGGGAGAAATGTGAACGTCTAATCCGAGTGGCGTCGCGGCCGGCGCGGAAGAGTAAATCGGCGACACAGTCCTGCTGCGACGCACGAAGTAGTAAACCAGGCCGGCGATAACGATGATGTCGAGTGGGATTCCGATCGCCGGATAATCGATGGTTAGGTAAATCAGAAAACGGATGAGCTGAAAAATCAGCCAAATGATCGCGCCTGAACCGCCTTCACCACCGCTACCGCCACCCTTGCCGCCATACGATTGCCCGCCACCCACGCGCGCTTCAGCTTCACCGGCGAGCGCGAGAACGAACAAGGCAGCGCCAGCCAGCGAAATCACCAACAGCATCAAGCGTGCAACATTTCGATACCGTCCTGGCCCGCCTGCAGTGGAGGGCTGGGAGCGCGGTCGGCAGCTCGCAGGGGTTGATTCGTCAGTGGCTCGTGTTTTCACTTAGTTAAACTCAAAGCGCGGCGCGTCCGGCAACTCATTTGGATTTTCGCCGGTGGCGGGCAGATATTGCGCCAGCAAGGCGCCGAGTTTTTCCAGTCCCGCTCGCAGCGTATCCGGGTCAGGATTTCTTCCGGATTCATGGAGTTCAAACAGAATCTGGTTCCACTCGAGCGAAGGCACCGCCTTCAAGACCCCTCGGTCGGCGATCAACTCGAGCCGCCGTTCGAGCAATGACAAGTAAACCAACAATCCGGTCTCGGCATTCGTATTTGCGATGCCCGCTTCATAAAACATCGCGGCGGCGCCGGTTCGTGCGGCAACCGCGCGAAATGTATTCGTCGTCAGCAAACGCCTGATCGCATTGCTGCGCGAGGAAATCCATACGCCGATTACAAACAACAACACGACGTCGATCGCGACCCAGTATTGGTGAAAATCGTAAGGTGAAAAAAGCAGGAACAAGAGGCCCAGCAGGGCCAGCACCGCGGCGAATAAATAATCCGCCTGCCGGTAGATTCCCGAACGCGCTCGCACTATCAGGACCAGCTCAACGTCCGTGGATTTTTCGATTTCTCTGACGCAATTAGTAAGGGTCTCGCGCGCGGCGTCGTCGAATCGAGCGTGGTGCATTGGTCGCAAAATTATCAGCGGTTAGTAGTTATTTGGGCAGGGCGATAGCGTTGGGGGCGATGGGAACGTTGGGAATCCAAAAGATTTGTCCATCGGCTTCCACGCTCTTCAATCCGTTTTTTGGCAAATCTTTCTCTTTGAGACCGAGAAACGTGAAGTGCGGTAGGTCGCTCAGGACTGTTTGAAACCAACCGTGTTTCGCGAGGATTTCGCGCACTCGTGGATTATCAAACTCGCTCACGTCAAACGCGAGCATCGCTATGTGTTGCGAAGCGCCCGGCGCTGCAATCGAATAGAGAATCGACTTCGAGAGGTCCTTGCTGAAGTAGACCCCGGTCTTTTCCAACTCCAGAACTTCGGCAACCTGATCGCGCAGTGACAAACTCTTCAATCGGGCCACCTGTTCGGCGGTTAGTCTTCCCTGCGCCAGCCAATAGTCGAGCGCCGGGAGAAAGCGTGTGTTCCAAAGTTGAATACTGTCGTCAAAGGAACGCCGCGCCGCCTCCGCTCCGTCGCGAGGACTGATATCGAGTCCCTCCTTGAGGGCGTCCTCGCGAGCCTTCAACAATGCCTTCATCGCTTCCGGCTGCAGCTCAACATCGGCGTACGAAACCATTTCAGTAATGTAGTCAGCCTCGTCCTGAAACTTCGCTACCTGAGCTTCACTGACAAAAATGCAAACTGGAGGCGTCTTTACTTTTTTGGTTGCCAGAAAGATCGCGCCATATTCTTCAAGGATGCGCCGCGACACGAGGTCTGACTGGGGACAGATAACGTCGAGAGTGGTTTTTCGTTTCTTGAGCGCCTTGGCCAATGCCTCATAAAACATCGCTGGCGTTTCGCCGCCGTCGCGTTCGGTTAACCTGGGCATCGTGCCGGAATTTGTTCCTGTCATTGAGCTGTGTGTTTGAAGTTTGCTTTGAGATATTGCCGGAGAACACCCGATTATCAGAATGAAGACTAAAACCGTCAGCAACGACGAAAACTCCCAGCCTGCTTTGGTTTGTCGCTTGATTGACGTCACAACAGTATTTCGTCAGCTAACGACAAACTGCAGTTTGCCGGACACGGATCATAGTAGGGTGCACTGACGCGGTCAACCGAGCCGTCGGGATCGCGCTATACTGTTCCATCGCCGTCACTCAAAACTAATGCCGCCAGCACGTCTCATCCAGGAAATAATCGATACTTACCAGAAGCATGGCTGGACGTTGCGACGCGCGCTGCTGCAACCGGAGACTCGTGCTGAACTCGAGACTATTGGAATCCCGCTACTTGCGGCAAACCTGGAAGCTGCAACAGTCGATGCCCTCTGGTTTTCGCGGCCGTCGCATGAACATCGCGAAGCCTGGGAGCTGCGATTGCTGGCTGAAAGTCCTTTTGCTCTCTTTGAAACTTTTGAAGCGGATGAAACTGAAGATCAGCGGGAAGACGTACGAAGAGAAATGGAAGCCCGCCTGCGAGATTTTGTAAACAGATAAGAGTGACAGCTAATCGGTGGTCACCAACCTCAACTATCACTTTTCACTTTTCACTTATCACTTACCACTCATCACTTCTTCACTGCTTACCCATCTTTACAGGAATCTCGAGTTTTTCCTCGCCTCGCATGATCAGCAGCGTAACCGTGCTGTACGGCTCGGCGCGTCTGACGCGTGACAAAAACTCGTCGGGGGTGCGAATCGGAATCCCGTCAAATTCAAGCACCACGTCTCCTTCTTTCACCCCCGCGATATCTGCCGGACGATTCTGATTAATTTCCCCAAGTTTGACTCCAAACATTTTCGTGTTGGGAATAGGCACGCGGTCTGCCTGGCCATTTTCATAACCAAACTGTGCCCTGCCCGACGGGCGGTTATCGAACGCTTCTTCGAGCCGTTCGCCTTCGTCCTTTGAAATTGTAGTGAGCTTTACCGTCTTGGAAACTCCGTCACGTAGAAAAACGACGTCAACTGTCTTTCCGATCGGCGTTCGGCGCAGGACATCCGACAACTGATCGTTAGTGGTGACCGTCTGCCCGTCGAAGGAGGTAATGATGTCGCCACCTACCAAGCCAGCCTTATCCGCGGGGGAGCCGGGAGGTTCGACGGTTTTGAAAGTGACCCCGCCATCAGTCGTGTCAAAGTTATCGACTCCCACAAACGAAACCGGCGGCTGTGCGATCCTTTGGCCAAACTGGACATTCACTC
>JANLZV010000584.1:0-1978 GCA_031366425.1 Pyrinomonadaceae bacterium
GTGTTTTCATAGCCGGCCGCGGAAAGCTCCGCAAGCGTCCGGCCATATCCGCAGCCGTAATCAAGAATTTTCGAGTTGCTCGCGAGGTGTCCTTTTAGCCACTCAAGACGCAGCGGATGCGAGAAGCGCTTTTCGGGTGCGACCCGATCCCAGTAGCCGATCTGTGGAACCACTTCCTGCATTAGCTCATCGATTGATTGGATGATGACAAAACCCACACCGCACCTGGGTCGTTGACTACCGAACTAGCACCGTAAGTGAAGCATTCGGATCTCTGTTAAGTACTCCCTGGCCGGCCTCAACTGCATCACTTAGTACTTTGTGAATTCTCAAGACGCTTCGACTCTGTAGCCGAGATCACGTAGAAACCTCGAAATGCGCCCGGTGTTCGCTTCTGCTCCAGAGTGAACTCACAGAGTATAAAGACGGCGTCATCCAGGCTGGTGAGTTTCGTGCGCAGCGGAAAGATTGATCGCTCCCCAGGCTCAATTTGGAAGAGGCCTTTGAAAGCCGGATCGCCGGCTCGGAAAGTGCGCGTCGCAAATATGCGATCCTCATCAGGCACGAGAAGCGAACCTTCCGGTCGCATCCCTGCAAGGCGGATGGTGACATTCTTCAATTTGAGAGGACGTTGCCCGGTGTTGTTGACAGTATAGTCGGCAGTAAAGATCACGGAAGAATCAGGAAGTTGATAATGAGCACAGGAGAGATCAGATCGCCAGCGATGGCCAAGAAGATTAAAGAGACGAAATTTTATGACGGCCGCAATCGCACCCATCAGAAGCACTACGTCCACCAGGAAGCCACTTGATTCGTGTAATCCTTCAAGGGAAAGCGCCAGCATTGATCCTCCCAACGAAATAAACCCGCATAGCTTGCGTGAACTATGTCAGCCACTGCAACACTTCTTCTTCGCTTTCGGGGCGAGTGCCGCCGACGATGTGAATGAAATATTCCTCCAGCGAAATAGGTCCTCGCTCACCGGCCTCTTCGCCATCTTCCAGGCGGATGCCCTGTCGCAGTTCATCGAGCGAGCCGGCCGCGAGCAGTTTTCCCTGGGCAATGATCGCGATGTCCGTGCAAAGCCTTTCGACGATCTCCAGAACATGCGAAGTCAGAAAGACGGTAAGCCCACGCGCTGTCAGTCGGGCAAGCAAGTCTTTCAACGTGCGCGCGGCAATCGCGTCAACCCCCTCGAACGGTTCGTCGAGAAAAAGAATTTCCGGCCGGTGGATCAACGCACACGCGAGGGACAATTTCTTTTTCATCCCATGAGAATATTCAACGATCAGCTTGCGTGGCTCGCTGCGTAGTTCCATCAGGTCGAGGAGCTCAGGCGAGCGGACGGCAATCTCCGCTTTTCCCAACCCATACATCCTTCCCGTAAACGAAAGCATCTCCGCGCCCGTTAGTCGTTCAAACAAATTCAGGTCTTCCGGGACGACGCCGATCCTTCGCTTCACCTCGAGAGGTTCGGCTGCAAGATCACGTCCCATCACGCGAATGCCGCCTGAGGACGGCGCCAACAGACCTGTCAACATTTTTATAGTGGTTGATTTCCCTGCGCCGTTGGGTCCGAGAAATCCAAAAAAACTTCCGCGACGCACGTTAAGGCTTAGATTTTCGACAGCGACGAAATCGCCAAAATTGCGCCCGAGATTAACGGTCTCCACCGCGTTTGCCGCATTTGTCGGAGCGGGTTGTTCGATTGGTTGAGGTTCGGCCATTCATAAGTTTGTACGCGGGGGTGAAGCGAAGCGTCAAGCTGCAGGGTCGATCGTGACTGCCCAAGCACGATTGCACTTACGATTGAGCTTCTGCCGGGAGTGTAAACGCAAAGCGGTCGGCGAGGATAAAACTCATGACCGAACAGATGATTACAGTAACGAGGTTAGCGAGGATAATTGGCAACCGGAAGCGTTCCACGAAAACACTCATCAATAGCAAGTTGCCGCCGATGGAGACCAATCCAGTCGTG
>JANLZV010000597.1:0-4501 GCA_031366425.1 Pyrinomonadaceae bacterium
GCCGTCAGCCGAAGAACAGTCGGCAGTCAGCAGTCAGCAGTCAGCAGGAAGCATGCAACCGTGATTCGCACAAAAGAAATCTGACCTGCCCACTGCCCACTGCCCACTGCCCACTGCCCACTGCCCACTGCCCACTGCCGACTGCCCACTCTACTTCTGACGATACGTCCGAAATTGTCCTCGCTCAATCAGCACGTCACAATTCGTACAAGGCAGTTCGTGACTGATAACCACCTGCCCCGACGCCGGCGTAGCATCTGCGGGCAACCGTTCAAAATTATTCAAGTCGATACCGCGAAGCGTTGCATACCAGAACGCGTACATGTAGGCCGCGGGCGTTTTGTCCAGCAGGTATATCGGACGCTCCGGCTGCGCGAGGGCCGCGTTTAAGACTTCGGGATAATAACTATCGAAGGCGTCATCACGCGCCGAGGCGGCGTGGAAATGCTGAAATACTGCGCCCTGCGCCAGCGTCAAGAAAACCAACGCCACCAACGCCACCAGCGCCACGCGTTTCGGATTTAGTTTGCCTTTTGGCGATGCGCTTGAGCCGAGGAACTCCAGGGCTGGAATCGTGAGCACTAACAGGAAAACCGGGAGGCAGATCAGTCGCAACGTATGAAAGTGGTCTAAGGTCAACGAGGCCGGAATCGGTGATACTGCCAAGCCATAGAGAATGAACCGCCACCACGCCTCGCGCCGATGGTTCACCAGCACGATCACAAATCCGATCGCCGCGAGCGCGACCATCCCGAAGAGGAGGCTACCCATCCATTGCACATGATGGCGAGGTTCCGGATCTCCTTTGATGAGCCAACTACGTGGACTGAAGTCGCCAACGTAGTTTTTAACAAAGCGCGCGGCGATCTGCGGGCGCGTGTCACCGGGCTTAACATAAGTGACAAACTTGAATCGTTCACTCAGCGCTCCCGGATGGCGCACCGTAAACACTGCGAGCGGCAGCAACATCAGGCCGAACACGGCCCAGACCAGCACAACGCACCGCCAACGATTGCGAGTGAAAAAGAACGCGAGGCCGAGCGCAAACAAAGGAGCGAGCAAGCGGCCAATCGAGTAGGAATAGACCAGCAAGCCGAGTAGCGAACCCAAGCCAGCGACGATGGCCCAGGACCAGCATTCGCGTCGCGATGCGTGGTAAAGCAGCAGCAGAAAACTCGCGAGCAAGACTGGAAAGATCGAAACCTCAAACACCAGACGGCTCACTTCAAACAGCCAGGGCGTCAGCAAAGTGAAGCTGAAGACGACCAGGGCTGCCCAGCGCCGTCCGGTGATTCGACTCGCCAGCCAGCCGAGCAGCAGAGCGGCAGCCAAACCAAGCATTGCGCTCAGCAGTCGCGCCGCAAACACGCTTGGCCCAGTAATTTTAAAAACAGCGGCGAGCGCGTAAATGTAGACCGGATTTTTATATTCACCGAAAGCGCGGAAATAGAGCGGAAAACGCAGGCCATATTCGTCGACGCCGTTTCGCGCAATGGTTTGGGCGTTGTAACCGATTGAGGCTTCGTCAACGAAGAAGCCAGGAGAACCGCGTGAAATCGACCCAAAATAGACGACCGCTGCCAGCAGGCTAATTGCCAACAAGAGCAGCTCGACGCGATTCGGTTTCACAGAGTTCATTGAGGCCGGGTCGAGCATTGACGGTTGACTAAGCGGATCAGCCTGCGCCGTTGATTAGTGTTTCGACGACGTTTTGCCACGAGAGATTCATCGCGCGTAGTTTGTCCTGGCCGCGTTGGCCCATGGTGCGCGCGCGTGCGCGGTCCGAGTAAAGCGCGTCGAGAGCTGCGGCGATTAACTGCGGCTCAGGCGACACGTGCAGGCCCTCGCGTTCGTGCTCGATAAACTCGGTGGCCCCGCCGCCGTCGCTGGCTACCACGATCGGTTTACCCGCGAGCATTCCCTCGAGGGTGACGTAGCCGTAGTCTTCATCAAAGGGCAGGTAACACACTCCAAGCGCGTTTGCATAAAGCTCGACGATTTCAGACTCCGGCACAAACCCTCGCAAGCTCACTCGATCCGCAACTCCAAATTTCTTCACCAACGACTCGTAGTGCTTTGCGTTTCCTGATCCGCCGGCCAGCACAATCTTTACCCGCGTGCGCAAATGTTGAGCGGCCTCGATCAGAATTTCCTGACGCTTCTGCGGTTCCAAACGGCTGGGATAAAAAAAGTAATCGCCCTGTTCACCGCAGTGAAGACTCTCAGCACGGGGAGGCGGATGATACAGCGGCCGGCTGGCAATTTTATTGTCTCGGAGCAGACGGTCGGCAACTGTTTTTGAGTTTGAAAAAACCTGCCGCGCTTCCGGAATGAAACGATTGTCACACTCCCGGATCCACTCCCGCACCCGAGCGCCTTGCGGGTAGGTCGAAAGATCGTCGAAGGGAGTGCCCCAAAGATTATAGGCCGAACGGTGTTGGTGAATGATCCATAGCACTTTTCTTTCGTGGGCCACGAGGTAGGCGGGAAACTTCATGCCGATCACCAGATCGACTCGCTTCCCATTCGCTTCACTCAGATCGAGCATGCGCCACGCTAGCGCGCTCCGCATGATCTCGTCCGGCGGATACCATTTAAACGGGAGCGCCACGACCTCCGCGTTGTACCCAGCCTGCACCATTGCCTGGCGCAGTCCTTCTACGTGCGACTCCGCTCCGCCGGTGGTGAACGGCACCTGAGTGGTGCAAATGATTACGTTGCGAATCATGGAGAGAAGATCAGAGGCTAACTTTGAATTACGATATTGCAGACGGCAATTGAAAGCTCACGGTCGTCCCGGGTCGGGTCTACACCGGGACGCGGTTGCCACGTGCGATCGGCTCGTAGCTCCAACTGATAGACGTCCGCGGATACAAAACTCAAATCAGCGGGAACCTCTATCCGCAGTTCCAGCCATCCGTAACGACAGATCGAAAATGAACTCAGCCTGACCCCATTCAGAAAAATCTCAATCCCGAGAGGACGCTCGGCGACATCCGGGATGTGTGTGGTCAAGTCCAGATTAATCTCAGAAAGTTGAAGACCACGAAAACTCACAGACGCGCGCGCGCCCATCCAACGGGCGACCGGGGGCAGCATGTTTGGTTCAAACCAGCCGTCGTCAAATATGGCTTCGCTGTTTCGATCCAGGCAGACCAACTCCACGCCGGCCGAAGTCGGCCAAGTGGAAAACAGCGCTCGGCGATCGCGATGTTCGTTATAGAAAGGACCAGGCGGTTCGTCAGACGCTTTGACAAAAACGTAGAGCCCGCTCTTCGGAAGTTTGATCTCTAAGTCTGACACTTTTCCGAACACGTAGCCCATCGCCATATCGAAAGCTCGGCGCTCTTTGAATGAAAGGCCGCGGAGGTAGTCGAGAAAATCGTCCTCAAAACCCAGGCCGTAATGATCCGCCTGCTTGAGAAACTCTTCACTGCTAAGGCAGAGCGCGTAGCGAGGTTCCCAGGCAACATGCGAAAAGAATTTTTCAAACCTCGCCGCGTGCTCCTGTTCCTCCTCCAACCCGACGTGCCCGTCAACCTCGATGAAGCGGCGCAGTTCCTCCGCGTTCATTTCGTCGTAACTCTTTTGGGCGGTGCGGTCGGTGCATTCAATTCCATGCATCGTAAGGCCGCCGGGACGAAGCACGCGTTTCACTTCCGCCAACACCGCATCCTTTTGCGCGGCCTCCACGTGCCCCAGCACGTCGAGGCTGACGACGTAGTCGAAGCTCGCATCGGCAAAAGGAAGACTGGAAAGTTCAGCAGTGAAGGTCGCATCGTAGCCGTTTCGCCGCGCGGCGAGGGCGCATTCGCTTGAAAGATCAACGCCAGTCAGCACAACTCCCTTGCGCTTGAGCAGGGCCAGCATGCCGGCGCCGCAGCCAAGTTCCAGCACTTGAGCGCCGGGCCGTACGTTGTCGTAGACCCACATCGTGCGCGCAAAACGAATGTCAAAACGATCGAGCGCTTTGAAGTAACGAGCGTCGAGCACTTCGTCGGAAACGAACTTGGAACGATAAAAATCCGCGAGGTCAGTGATGCCGGCGCGTTCGTACAAGTTTTGTTTAGGGTCAGGCATACGGAAGAAGTAAATCGTGAATCGTAACTGGTGAATAGAAAGACAAAGTTTCGATGCGCCAAAGGCGCGAAATGTAAAAGCCTGGGGCAACGCCCCAGGTAGAATTCAAGGGACTCCTGAGCTCTGAAAGAGCGAAATACATCGGGCGTGTTTCAAACGCAATTCCGCGCTTATAGCGCTCGCAAGTCTTTGCGTATTACCCTGGGGCGTTGCCCCAGGCTTTTACATTTCGCGCCTGTGGCGCTGTCCAGCCCTTAATCACTTTTTCTCTAACTGTTCGATACGGCGCTGGAGTTCGGCGCACGCCACTTCAGTTTTGCGTCGCGCGCGATCGTCCATCACTGCGGCCTCGCTGGTTTCGAGAACAAGTTGTTTGAAGGAAACGCGTTGCTCTGCTTGCACGTGATCCAGGCGTTGGCGA
>JANLZV010000627.1:0-17840 GCA_031366425.1 Pyrinomonadaceae bacterium
AAATCGACAGTCGAGCGGCTATCCAAAACGCCATCGCTGGTCGAGGTCTTGTCAGCCGACTTTACGTTGAAAGCGCGCAGCACGTTATTAATGTATTGGGCCGGCTCGCGCAACTTCCCGTAATTGGCGGCGGTCTTCACAGCGCCACGAGCTTCGGGATCGAGCAGCACGGCCTTAACAACCGCTTTCATGTTTCCCCGCACGTTCAAACAACCCTGCGGATAGAGCGCGTCACAATCGTTATTGAATACGCGGGCCACGCGCGCCACATAAGCCGGGCTTGGGTTACTTGTGACCAAGTGCTGGATCAGTTGTTTGCCGAGAAACGGGCCAACGTTAGGATGGTTAAAAATATTATCGAGCGCGGCGGTCAGATCCGACTGGGCGCACTGCTGGTTAGTCGCTCCGCAAGCCGGAAGGATAACTCCATTGAGCAGCGTCTTGGCTGTAGTGTCATGATTAGTCCCCGCGCGCGGCACCATCGGATCACGCCAGTTATTGATGCCTGGACCGATCAGCGTGGGATTAAGATTCCATCCCGTAAACGCTTTGGTAAATTCATTGACTGTCGTTTGCGAGTAAGCAGGAATTGGGATTCCCTGCGCATCAAGTTTCGGCGTACCATCGAGATTCAGTTCATTAACGCCAATCGAAAACAGCTGCAACACTTCGCGAGCCCAGTTTTCATTCGGACTCGTCCGCGTGCTGAGCCGCATGTCGAGATACTCACCCATGGAGGAATTGAGCGTTACCTCCTCCAGGAGTGTGCGGTAGTTTCCAAACGCGCCGCGATCAAGCGCCTGCAGATACATTGTCATCCAACTGCCGCGGTTGAGCGGGTTTACGCCCGACACGACGAGAATCTGGTGCAACGCAAAGGCGACCCGTTGACGCAATTGGTCCGTGCCGTACATAGCGTTCGTGTAGTAGGTGCGCCGCAACGGATACATCGAAAAATTGTCGCGATTGCAGACGGTTTGATTGTAGTTGGGGTCTCCTGGACTGGATGTCGGACAAGCCGCGTTTTGATCGTCGAGCGGAAACGGCAAGTCTGGATAATTTGAACCCTTGGCTGGGTTGGTGACGGGGGCACTAAATTGCTCGTTTAGATACGCCTGGAAGCCAATGGCCTTAACGTGCGCCAAATCAGCTGTTGTCGGGCCCCACGTCGCTTGCTCAAGGAAACGAACTGCATCCGCATCGGTTGCCGGGCCCGTAAAAGGATCTGGCACTAACGGTAGATCAGCCGGCGGCGGAGTTGTAGGCGCCGGTGTTGGAACTGCGCCGGTATCGTCGGCTGGTCCGCCACCCACATGGCCAATGGCAACTCGCACACGATTGCTCCCCATGCCGTGCAAGTTAAGTCGTAACAAGACATCTCCAAGGTCGCCCATGTCATCGGCCAACCGCAGGATGAACATAGTAATACCGGGAAATCCGGGAACCTGCGACGCGTTTTCGATTCGGAGTGAGTAGAGTTTCCCGGATGCATCCTGAGCATCCGCGTTGAAGGCACTGGCGCCTTCGCCCGGTAGCAGCTCCAGGCTCATTGCGAAGATGCAGATGCGCGTGCGGGTGTCGTTGCTGAACTTCACAGTCGAAGTCGTCGCGAATGGTTCTCCTTTTAACGTCACCGACTCTAAGGCGATAGCTCGCGTAGAAGCAGAACTGCTAATCAAGACTGGCGCACTCGTCGCCGCCTGGGCCGTGCCAATGGCGCCAAAGACGGATATGAGAAGTGCGAAGCCAAGGAGATTGAAAACGGTCTTAGACGAGCGACGCGGGAGATTGGTTAACATAGGACAGGCTCTCCATCACAGAATTCTGCAAAACGCTTCTGCCGGAACGGCAAATGGTGAGTGATTATTTTCCAATTGGATCGGTGGAGGGGCCACCCGGCCAATAACCCAGGTTCGAAAATGAATATACCATTACTCACAGCCCCAGCGTCAACAAATTAGACGGTCGATGGTCCAATAAAGACGAAGAAGTTTTGTCGCCCGCAGGCTACAAATTCCAATGTCCGGGGAAGTAGCCCGACCGTCAGGAAGGGCATAGTCGTCCAAAGTCCATTGTCCAAGGTTCAATGTCCGGTGAACTAGCCCAACCGTAAGGGAGGGCTCTCCAATCAGTCGCCAGTCGCCAGTCGGCAGTCGGCAGTTCGAAATAGTAGTTTGACCGCCAGGAAGGGCGCAGCAAATAAATACGGCCGCCATATTACGGCGACCGCAATTTTTGATTCTAGTGGTCGGGGCGAGAGGATTCGAACCTCCGACCTCTCGGTCCCGAACCGAGCGCTCTACCAGGCTGAGCCACGCCCCGACAAACGAATGGATAATAGGGAAGCTACTACCCACTGTCAAACCTGCGAACAAACCCGTTGTCAGCCCGGTTGCTGTTCAGATGAGTTTCAGTTTGTCGTAACGCCTCACGAACTAACGTTAGCGAAGATTTTATTCAGCTCATCAAATCTTTATTGACACCACCAATCTCCTTTCTCTAAGATCAAGCACCTTCGCACTAGAAACTTTTGAGCAAACGATTTTCCGATCCGAGCCAGGTTCTGCGGTTGAGTTAACCGTTTGCCCGTAACAAGCACTCGACATCGACAACCAAAACTTAAATAGCCACAGGAGAAAACTATGCGTCACGCATTGCTTCGTTTGTGCATCAAGCGGGTCAAGGCATTGGGTATTTGTCTGCTTACAACTCTCGCTTTTAGTATCGGGGCGCTGGCTCAAACTCAGAGCACCAGCGGAACCATCCAGGGAAATGTGTTGGACGCTAATGGAGCTGCCATTCCCGGCGCCAGCGTTGAAATCAAAAACGTGGACACGAATTTCAGCCGGAGCATCGTCACCGATGAAGAGGGACGCTTCGTGGCTTTGAGTTTGCCATCAGGCCGCTACACGGTCACCGTCTCCAAACAGGGATTCGCTACGGTGGTGTTAGAGAACGCGACTCTCACGGTGGGCCAGGCGCTGAACCTTCCGCTCGCGCTGAAAATTTCCGGGGTCGAAGAGCGCGTCACGGTTACCGTTCCCGTGGTTGACACGATTAAAACGGAATCAAGCACTACGCTTAACGCGAACACGGTCAACAACACGCCTATCCTCGGGCGCAAGTTTGAGGATTTGCTGACGCTGACGCCCGGAGTCAGTGTGGTCCAGGGACCGGACGGCGATGAGATCACTTTCGCCGGCCAACGCGGCGTGTTTAATAACGTGACCCTCGATGGCGGGGACTACAACAATGGATTCTTCGGCGAGCAGCTTGGCGGCCAGCGCGCAGCCATCGACATCCCGCTCGACGCGGTGAAGGAGTTTCAGGTCGTGGCCACCGGGGCGACGGCGGAGTTTGGCCGCACTGCCGGGGGCGTCATCAACGTGATTCCTAAATCAGGCACTAACGAAGTGCATGGAAATCTGTTTCACTTTCAGCGTCTCGAAGCGCTGACGGCTAATGGGTCAGACGGCCAACCATTAAAGGGCTTCCGCCGGGAACAGTTTGGCGGCACGATCGGCGGACCAATTCGGAAAGACAAGGCATTTTTCTTCTTTGCGGTCGAGAGTATTCGCGAGCGCTTAACGCGGCCGAATCTCAGTGTTCCAATCGGCGCGCCGTGCTCGGTTACCACGCCAACCATCTTCGCTAATGAAGCGCTGATCAACGGAAGTGCCGACTGCCAGCGACTGGCATTGCTGAATTTCTTCCGCACGTCTCGCAGCCAGGAGGAAGGCTTGCCGGTCGAGCGTCCCATTCGAAACACTGCGATGCTCGGCAAACTTGATTTCAGTCTCAATAATGATCACAAGCTGAGCGTCACGTATAACTTCGATCACTCGAAGAATACGAACCAGACTTTCGATGTGGCCACCTACGGCAACTCCGCCAATGGGATCGAAGGTCCATCCAAGATTCACAACCTGAATTTCAATCTCATCAGCACCATCTCGGCAAACAAAGTTAACGAGGCTCACTTCTCTTATTCGCGTGAGAACCGGCCCCGGGGACGGACGCCTTCAAACGTTCCTGCCGATACCGCGATGGGCTTTGTGACGACGTTCAGGTTTGGCAGTCCGTTCTTTCTGCAGCCAAACGTCGATGAGTTGCTTTGGCGCACGCACGTCAAAGATAACTTCGCGATCGTGAGCGGGAACCACACCATCAAAGTCGGCGGCGAATGGATCCACACGCTCAACGACCAGGTGTTCCGCGGCTTTTTCACCGGACGTTACATCTTCGATAGCGTAACTGGGTTTCTCCGCTACGCTTCGCCGGCTGCGCCCGGAGGCTTCGGCCCGCGAGCGATCGCCTGTTCAAACGGAACCTATGTTACGTCGCCCACTCCCTGCCCTGTTGGCTCAACCCCCTCCGGTGGTCCATTGCTGCTCTTCCTGCAAAACGGATCGCCGACAGGAATCGCCGGCGTGCCGGCTCCAGGCGCTTCCAAGATCGACAATGAAGATTTGGGTCTGTTTGTTCAGGACAAGTGGCAAGCGCGATCGAACCTGACGTTGAGCCTCGGCTTGCGTTGGGAAGCGCAAATATTTCCGAAGCCGATTATCCCGCCGGCACAAACTGCCTATGGACCACTTCTCAGCGACCCGCGTTTCCCTTCAGACGGCACGTTGCATAGTCCAAAGAAGGAGTTTCAGCCACGCGCGGGTTTTGCCTGGGACGTTGGCGGCAAGGGCGAATCAGTGTTGCGCGGGAGCTACGGCATCTACTACGGACGGCAGAACATGCTGACCCAGGTGGGATCGATCACTGATAACGGCGCGCAACAGTTCGGACTTTTCTGCAATTCAAGTTTTGCGTTCACCTGCTTTGGCGCTTCAACCGGCCCGCCCACGTGGCCGGGAATTCTGCCGACCACGCCGACCGGCACGATTCCGTTTGGCGCTTCCGTCCGCGTCTTCAGTAAAGACTACGCCAACCCGCGAATCTATACGACTAACGTTGCCTTCGAGCAGCAGGTGGCGTCGGACATGTCGGTATACTTCGATTTCACACACGCGAAGGGGGTTCACCTGACGCGTTTCTTCAACTACGCCCGAACCGGCTTCTTCCCAACACTCGGCGATGTCTTCGTCACGAGTGCCAATGGCAAATCGCTGTACCGGGGTTTCACGGCCGGCGTCAGGAAACGCTTCAGCAAGGGTTATCAACTTGAAGCGAACTATGTGCTCTCAAAAGATCTGGATGACGATTCAAACGAACGTGATCCTTTTACCGACCGGGCCTTCAACATTTTCAATCCCGGATTGGATTACGCGCTTTCGGATCGCGACATCAGGCACAAGTTTAACTTTTTCATGAACGCTGAATTACCAGCTGGGCTGAAGGGAAACTTCCGGGTGCAGGCGCGGACGGCGCAACCGATTTCTCCGGCGGTGCGCACCGCCACCAACCGCAACAGCTTACGGAAGGACAACAAATACTTTTCGTTTGATTGGCGACTCGAGCGGCCGTTCAGATTTGGCGAACACATGGCCTTGACGCCCGTATTTGAGTTGTTCAATACCTTCAACAACCCTAACAACATCAACCCGCTCAGCACGCCGGGCCTGTTTAATTTCGATGGGTTCCTGCGACAGGGTGTGGGTGATCCGAGACAAGCGCAGATCGCGATCAAGTTTGAGTTCTAAGACTGAGAAGTAGAAGTCAGAACCGGGAGCGGCAATAGCGGGTTCTCTTATGAATCGTGGAACTCGTCGTTACCACTCTCGGTTCTGTACTGATTACCGAGTTTGGTGGTTCAAACCCAACTCATCCACAATCCTCAAAGCGGCATCTGAAGGCGAAAGATTTGTGGTGTCCACAGATATCCCGTCTTTTGGAATCTCCGGATGAAAAAACGCACCCGCCTCATTAAGTTCACGAAATTGCTGCACTGAATTCAACTTCCCAAACGCTTTGCGAGCAGGATTGCTCAGCCGCTTCTCCAACTTATCTGTCGAGCACTTGAGATTAACGAACACCACTTCGCCAGCGTGCGAGTCGACTGCGCGTCGGACCTCCGCGATAAACCCGTCTGTCACGGTCCGCTCGAACGCGAAGGTGAAAATCAAACCTTCAAGCTGCGCGTCCGCCGATCGGGCGAATACTTCAAGCCAAATCTTCTCCCTGAGCTCAATAAACTCCGGACTGCCAAACTCAAACACCGACAGCAGCAGGTCGACGGTGAGATGGTTATGGAAGAGTTTGAAGCCGGTTAACTTCGCGAGCTCGCGCGCGATGGTGAGCTTTCCCACGCCCGGCAATCCATAAAGAAAGATTAACTTCATTTATCCCAACGCCTCTAGCTGTCTGACAACGTTAGTTGTTGCAGCTCCATTTAGTTCAACGAACGACCACCGAAGTTTGTCGGACCGTTTCAATAAAGTTTGATAGCTTTGTTTGATCAAGTCTGCCGTTGGTCCTTACGCCGCTGCAAACGTCCACCCCAAATGGACCAACTTCCCTGATAGCGTCCGCCACATTTTCTGAATTTAACCCACCGGCAAGGAAAACCGGAACGGGAAGAGCTTCCCTGATCCGCGCGCTGATGAGCCAATCGTGCGTGCGGCCCGTGCCGCCCAACTCCTTTACTGGCAGTGATTGATTACCGGAGTCGAGCAGAATCCCATCAACGAAAGGAGCAATTGACACGGCCTCAGCCAACGAATCGACGCCGCCAACATGAATTACCTGGACGATCGCGGTCGAGGGCAGGGCTTCGCGCAGGGCTTGGTGTGTTCCCGGTTTCACCCGATCGCAAATCTGAATCGTGTTTAGGCGGAGACGTTGTTGCTGGTCGATGATCGCAGCGGGATCCTGCCGACAAGTGAGAAGAAATGAACTAACTGCAGGAGGCAGGTGCGCGGCAATTTCGGCGATGAGATCTTCAGGAATTGGACCTGGACCGCTGGGCATCGCCGAAACGAGCCCGATCGCGTCCGCGCCCAGGTCAATCGCCATCCAGGCTTCTTCCACTGTCGCGATGCAACAGATCTTGACTCGAGGTCGAGTGGTAACCTTCATGCGCTCGCTAAACTGTGATTGCCGGTCAGTGGGTCGCCTTGAGTTTGTCTTCGCGCAGGTGTCGCACGTGTCGCCAAATCCACCAGCCGGCGAGTAACAATCCGGCGATGCCAATCAGAAAATCAAAACGGTGAAACCAGGTCTTCAGAGTGTCGTCCTGGTTCCACTTCTCACCGAGTTTCTGGCCCACGTAAGCGAGGCCCAGGCACCAGGGCAATGAGCCGGCAAAGGTGTAAATGATAAATCGCTTCAGATCCATTCGGGCCACGCCCGCCGGAAACGCGATGAACGTACGAATCGCCGGCAACAGCCGGCTGACGAAAACAATAATTTCCCCACGCTTCGCAAACCAGCGATCCGCCATGTCGAGATCATGACTTGAGACCAATAAGTACTTGCCGTATTTCTCGATTAATGGCCGGCCGCCGTACATGCCAACATAGTAGGCCACTAACGATCCCAGCACGCAGCCTACCGCGCCCGCAACGCCGACACCCCAGAGATTCATCTGTCCCGTGGAAACGAGGTAACCGGAAAACGGCATGATGATTTCCGAAGGCAACGGAATGCAGGCCGACTCGATAGCCATCAAGAGGACGATTCCTGAATATCCCATCAAGGAAATCGTGGCGACTATAAAGCCGGAAAGTATTTCAATTATTCTTGCGATCATAGCTTAAAACAGTTTCGAGTTTCGAGTTCAAGGTTTCGTGCGGGGCTTAAAAGACAGTGTCGAGTTTCGAGTTCAAAGTTTCGCGTAGGGCTTTGGAATCAAAATGCAACCTCCAAACCAGAAACGCGAAACGCGTTAGGTGGCCCAACCGTGCTGGCCAATCAGCGGTACAAACGCGCAAGCGCCGTGGTCCTCTTCTCTGGAACCGGTCTCAGTCTTTATCACACGCACCAGTCGCTGCGATTCGCGAGTTTGGCCCACCGGCACGACTAAACGTCCACCAGGTTTTAGCTGCGCCACCAACGGTTTGGGAATCGTTGGCCCACCGGCCGCAACCAGAATCCCATCGTAGGGAGCATTTGCGGCCCATCCAAGCGTGCCGTCGAAACACTTCACGGTAGCGTTATATATCCCGAGCTCACGAATTTTGGCTTGTGCTCCGCGCGCGAGATCGCCGATGCGTTCGATTGAGTAAACCTGTCCGGCGACTTTCGAGAGCACCGCCGTCTGATAGCCAGAGCCCGCGCCGATTTCCAACACACGTGAATCTTTGTCGACCTCCAGCAACTCCGTCATCCGAGCGACAATAAATGGTTGTGAAATCGTTTGACTCGCGCTGATCGGGAGGGCGTGATCGCCATAAGCCCGTCCCTGCAACGCTTCGGGGACGAACACATGACGCGGAACCGATCGCATTGCTTCCAGAACTTTTGGATCGCTGATTTGATAATGCTCGCGAAGTCGCTCGACCATTCGCTCGCGAGGGATGGCATAGTCCTGCCGGCTTTGATTTGAAGGTGGTTGACCGGTTGGTTGCACGAAGCTCAATCTACTTCCGCCGAATCGTTACTGAGATAAACGCGTTCAGGATTTTTGCAGCTCCGGGTCTCTCAGATAATTCCAGGTCTCAATTGCCGTGAGCGCCCGATGGTCAGTCATGTCGCTCTTCAATGGCGTCACTGAAATAAATCCCTGCTCGATCGCGTGGTAGTCCGTTCCGTCAGTTGAGTTGTTACTGAAATATTCCTCGCCAATCCAGAAGTAAGGCTTACCGCGCGGATCAATATGCTCGCTGATAACCGGCCGCGCGTTTTTAATTCCCTGGCGGGTAACGCGAACGCCTTTAATTTCTTTATTCGGGATATTAATGTTGAGCAACGTGCCTTCAGGTAATCCGTCCTGCAACACCTTGCGTACGGCTACAATTGCGAATTGAGCTGCTTCGCTAAAATCAAATTTCTCGCGCGCCACTAAACTCAAGGCGACGCCCGGGACGCCGAGAATAGTTGCTTCCAGCGCTCCGGCTACCGTCCCTGAATAGCTGGCATCGTCGCCCAGGTTCCCACCGTGATTAATTCCAGAGACGCAAATGTCAGGAACGTCATCACCCAGAAATAATCGATTCAAGGCCAGGGTTACGCAATCAGTGGGCGTGCCATCTACTGACCAATGACGGTCATCGATGTGGCGGATTCGCAAGGGACGAGCGAGGGTAAGACTGTGGGACGCGCCGCTCATTTCAGCAGCCGGCGCCACGACGTAAACATCACCGACTTCCTTGAGGGCCTCTTCCAGCTTGATTAGGCCCTTTGAGTGGATGCCGTCGTCGTTGGTGAGCAGGATTCTCGTCATAAAAACCGCGGCGCAGCGCACGTCTTCCAGTTCCAGTCAGACTCAAACTCTTCCACTTCAAATCCGGGAAGCAGCTTAAGTGCTAAGTCAGACTACTGGAGAGATGCGTGCGCGGGAATGAAAAAAACTTGTACTAATCTCGCGGGGCGGTGGGGCGCATGCGGCCCTTCTTCTTGTTCCGTTTGCGCGCCAGGGCTGACTTGAGTTTCGCCTTCTGTCCGGGAGGGATAAAGAATGCGTGCTTTTTCGCATCTTTGATGATCTCTTCAGTCATCACTTTCCGCTTGAAACGGCGTAATGCGCTTTCAATAGACTCACCCTGATTAATCGTAACTATAGCCATTCGCTTCTCGTCTTCCTTAAAGTCTAGATATCGATTCTGTTGTTGCCTAGCTATTTAACACGTCGTAAACGCTTACGGTCAAGTTGGGAGGCTGATAAAGCCTGAAAAGTGAAGGTGAGAAGTGAAAAGTAGCTGCTTACGTCACCCATTGAGCGTCCTTTTCACTCTTCACTCTTCACTCTTAACTATTTACGCAATGAACCCCGCGAACATTGATCGCTCGCGGGGTTCATTTAGGCCAATCTTAACTCTTAGACTGCCACCACTTCCTGGGCCTGTTTCTTGCGGCTCAGGCTTTGGATCTGGACAGGCTTGTCGGTTTCTTTCACATCAAGCTGCTGCTTGAGCACCATCTCCTGATACAGCTTACGCATCATCACAGCTTCTTCGTGCGCCGTCTTTGGTCCTTCCATTTCCGGTTTGTTCGGACGGGTCAAATCGATCGGATTCAAAACCATGTTGTGGGTCTTGTCCGCAAGTTCGACTTCCTTACCGCGAGCGAAGATTTCGTGACGGCCATTCTCTTCGTACCATTTGGCCACGGTCGCGTTCTGGTGCATGTTCTCAATGATATTTCTCCAACCGATTCCGGTATTGTACGCGCAGAACGAAATCTCACCTTCCTGCGTGCCGTAGGGAATGATGCACATTTCGGTGCGGCGGAAGTCGTAATTGAAGAGATCCTGGAACCACATTCCGGCGATGAAAAGGAAATTCCAACGATCGGCGCGACGCTTTTCGATGTCCGACGAAGAACGATCCCCAGTGACTTTGCCGTAATCCTTGCCCGTCAGGCCAAACGACTTGTCAAACTTCTTAAAGAGCTCGTAAAGCGTGAACTGCGAAGGCGACTTGTATGGGTTGTAGTGCTTCAGCAGCGCCAAGCCCATCATCAAGTTCGACATCCACTTGCCGCGGGCGGCGTCCGTGATTTTCTGCATGTCTTTCACGAGTCCCGGAATGTTCAAAAACTCCGGCACCGGACGCATCTCGCGAGTTTCCTTATCAACCATCACGGCAGTGCCTACACCGCAGTTTGGATGACAACCGCATGAAACCTGACCCCAGTCGGCATCCGGACCGTGAACCAGATCCGCGAAGTCGGCAAAGGCGCCCATCAGCGATAGCGGGAACCAATCTCGCGTCGGCTCCGTGATGCCAACCTGGTTCTTCACGTCATGGGCCAGATGCGAAAGCGTGTACCGCTGTTGCAGGCGACGTTGCGGCGTAATCTCTTCGTCGCGGCCAGTAAATGAAACCGGCTGGAACGAAAGGAAGGAAATCTTCTTGGGATTGTCGAGTGCGAAACGCACAATCGAACCGACCTGATCGTTGTTGATGCCGTTAACCAGGGTCGTTACCAGCACGATCTCAACGCCCGCTTCGTGCAGGTTGTTGATAGCGCGCATCTTCACGTCAAACAGATTGCCCACCTGACGATGGCTGTTCGCATCGTTACCGACTCCGTCAAACTGCAGATAGACATAACGCAAACCTGCCTCTGCTGCTTCACGACAGAATTCTTTGCTCTTGGCAAACTCGATTCCGTTGGTAGCTGCCTGCACACTGTTGTAACCAACCTTACGAGAATATCGAATCGACTCGAGGAAGTGAGGCGAAATGCTAGGCTCGCCTCCGGAGAACTGCACTGACATCTGTCGACGCGGCTTGATTGAAATCGCGTTGTCGAGAATTTCCTTGATGTCTTCCATGCTCAACTCATGAACAAAGCCAACCTGGTTGGCGTCCATGAAGCATGGGTCGCACATCATGTTGCAACGGTTCGTTAAGTCGACTGTCAACACCGCGCCGCGACCATACTTGATGGTGCTGGTCCCGTGATTGTGAAGCTTCTCGTCGTTGTGCGCATCGATGTCGCGGCCGGGAAACATCTTTTCGATGTGATTCAGAAACTTAACGTCAACAGCCATCATGTCTTCGAAGTGGCCGTGGATTGCGCAATCCTTAACCATCCAAATTTCGCCGTCGCGCTCAATGATCTGGGCTTTGATTTCGCCAACCTTTTCATTGATCAGAACGCTGACGTCCTGCTTGCCGCTCAAAATCGATTCCCGAGCCTCAATCACGCAGTTCGGACAAAGCGAATCCGTCGTACGCGGCCATCCGAGAGTTGGCTTGCTTTTCTGCCAGGATTTCTGGAGCGGCTTGTCAGACCATTTGGGGGTAAATGATGCATTCGGTTTGAATTTATTCACTGACTGAATAACGTTGTGCAGGCCGCCGGCTGCTAATGTGAGTCCCTTTTCGGCGCGCTTAATTAGTCGCATGTTTTCTCCTCTGAAGTACCTTATATCTTTTATGTAAAATTGCTGCCCGCAAGGTGGGAAAGCACACGTGGCCTTGCAAATCGGACACTAGCCCATCGCAATGGCCGTGCCGCCACCAGCCTCCAGTGCTAAATCTTCTAATGATAGCACTTAGCCTTCAGCGAAAAGACGTTGGGCAGAGTAAGTGATTTCTGGAGGCGTGTCAAGATGGCGCGAACCTTGTCCCTTGGGCTTAGGCGGGACATTTTGGCCGTGGTGTTCGCAGGTCTTCTGACGGATGGCTCGCCCTAGTTGGATAGAACGAAACTAATTGTTTATGAACTAGGATTGGGTAATTATTTCGTCGATGAGAAGTAACCTATTCGAGCCGACACCTTGTAAGTCGGGTTCTTAGTTTCAACCCGAACCCGCCGAAAGCGTCCATCTCGTCTTGCATCAAGCGGTGAGTAGTAAAGTGTGTATTGCTGGCCAAGTTCCTCAGCCACTTCTCGATAGATTTTTTCCAGGTCGTTAAAGGTCAGGGGTTGATAAAGACGACCGCCCGTGGCTTCTGTAATTGCCGCCAAATTTCGTTCGCTGGCATCAAGCGCGGCGAGTCCCAACTTCAAGTCATCAATTCTGATTCGGTTGAAACTCACCGAGGAATCCGAGCCCGCCAGCAAGGCATCCAGATCCCGAAGTTTCCTCGCGTGCTCGATCTGTGTGTTGCTCACCACATAAACACTTGTTTGAGATTGGAGCGCCGCACGCATTGCTGCGTCGAAAGTGGCGCCGCGCCCGCTATCGATGCCATCGGTGAGGACGATGATCGCGTGGCGTGCATTCCCGCGCGCCGGCTGCTCAATCGAAGCCAGGAGCATCGCGTCGTGGAAGCGCGTAAACATTCCGGGCACAATTCTTCTCAAAGCTCGTCTGAATTGGACCACGCTGGCGGTCCAGTCCTGAAGTAGAACCACTCGGTCATCAAACTGGATCAGGCTCACCCGATCATTCGCGGTAAGGTGAGTCGCAAAACCTTCTGCGGCCCGTCGGAAATCATCGAGGTTCTCCGCGACGGACGACGAAGCGTCAACCATCAAAACCACGTCGACCGGAGCCTTTCGCAGACCGAGATCGTTCAAAGGCTGTTCGACACCGTCCTCGAAAACACGAAAATCCTTGCGCGTTAAATCGCCCACCAGTAACCCGGCGGCATCTCGAACGGTGACTGGAAGCAAGACCTCGTTTGTATTGACTGAGATCACGTCTTCAGGTGCGACTTCCTGGTCGTCCTGGTTCGGGGGAGTAGCTGTAGGAGAGGGCGTCTTCGATTGCGCCAGGACATCGAATGTGGGTGCAAAGCAAAGCACGCAGAAAACGGTGACCCCAAGCGCGATTCCGCGAGTTCGAAGATAACCGCGCAGCATCTCTTAGTTCTTCCCTGCCTTAGGTGACGAGTTGGGAAACGTCTCTTCGCTCATCGCCGCCCGCATTGCGGCAATCACAGCGTCGTTGACTCGACGGCGGTGAAGCTCTTCAACTTTCGAAACTGACAAATCAAAGTCAGACGGCGAATCCTCGATTCTTCGGATGATCGTCCCTTCCGAGAACCCGGCTTCGACCAACTTAATGACTGCTTCGTTGTTTAGCGTCGGCGTCCGTTCCAGTTTTGCGGCCGCGCCTCCCGATTCACTGGGACGCAAGATACGAACAGTTGCAGTGCCGGTCGTAGTAGTCGAACCCTCGCTTGCGCCGCCGGCTCCCCGGCTACGCGTTTGTCCTTTCGAGCCTTCGCTGCTTCCAAAAAGATCGGCTCCACGCTGGGCCTGAGGGTCACGCGCCGAAGTCCCTTTGCCGCTAAAACCGAAGTCGTCGTTCCACTCGTCTTCAGCAATCAGAAGCGACTCGTCCTGGGCCAACATCGCCAAAATGATTTGTTCGCTTACTCCGCTACGCTTGAGTTCGATCAAGCGATCGGGGTCAAGCACAAATCGATTTGGGCGACTACGGACAATGCTGATTACGGTTTTTTCTTTGAAGCCCGCTCGCACCAGCTTAACTACGGACGCATTGGTAAGTGGCGTTTCGCGCTGCTGCCCTCGCACAACTGCGGGCGCGCCGAAATTAACTGCAATCAGCAAAGCAAGTACGAATTTCATCAAGTCGTTTGACACCCTCCCATCATTCATTTCCTGGCCCGAACGCGAAGCCAACGCTGGCAGGCGGCCTCAGGTTCCTACCCGAACACCGGTCCCCGCCAATTCGCCTTTAGAAAATATCGGCGACTTGCTCCGGCGATATCGGTAGCTAATCTTCTTAACGTAGTCGCGCGTCTCACGATACGGGGGAACCTTGCGGCCGAACTTAAGCACTGCGCCTTCACCCGCGTTGTAGCTGGCAAGCACCAAATCCACCCGACCGTCAAACTGCGAAATAAGCTGCTGAAGATAGCGCGTACCGCCCGCAATATTCTGCGCCGGATCCGCAGGACGCCTAACACCAAATCGCGCCGCCGTGCCCGGCATCAACTGCATCAACCCGCGCGCACCCTTGGGAGAAAGCGCGCGTGCGTTAAAGTGCGACTCCTGTTCCATTACACAAAAGATCAGATAAGGATCAACTCCATACTTCGCGCCGCTTTGCCTGATCAAGCCGTCGAGCTTTTGGTTGCCGGTGGTCCATCCACGTTCTTTGTTACTCGAATTCGAATCGGCAATCGCATCCAGCGTTTCCCGCTCGACATGATCGATTCGGCTGCGCTCAACAAACACAGCCAGCGGACCGCGCTGGAACCAAACTCCGGCGGCAGACTCGATGGCGCTGTCTGCCTCGACGCGCGCACCACCAACCAAATAAATCCACACCGGTTGACTGGATTGACTGTCTGGCGAGACCGTTGGCGCGCCGGGTTCAACCACTCGCGCCACAGGGCCAACTGCCTTTGCTGGCGAGCCACTGCTCCGATCGATCGCCTTGATACGATCACGCCCAATCAAATGACTCATTCCGCTTTGCCGGTACCAAATTCCCTGTTCACTTTCCCAGGCATCGTCTACGCGAACGCTACTGCCATCAACCAACTTCAGTAGCACCGACCCAGAATTCCCATTCTGATTTCCGAGATTTGCCGGTCCGGCATTCTGTCCGTTAGCGACGGCGGTCGCCGCGAACAGCGTCGCTGCGACAAGAAGATATTGAAACGTGTGGCGGGGAATTTTCATGATTTGTTTTCCGGCGAGCTATTGAGGGTCGATGTCAGCTTAGAGTTGGAGTGGATCGGCGCTGTCTATTTCTGCTCGGGTCGGAGGCGCAAAGCCGTGCGAAGTGCCGAAGTAGTTTCGCCAGGCGATGTCGATCACTTCCGGCGTCAACTCAAGCGCATGGCCCTCGAATAGGCAGATGTCCGTGACCCGGTCCAGCAAATCGCGGGGCTCGCAACCCTTCATCTGCCGACCCGACGTTTTGTATTTTCCTATCAAATGGTCCATCACTGGTTGGTCGAATCGAATTCCCCGCGTGTAAGCCTGGCGCTTGAAAATTTCCGTAAACGCGTGCGCTGTCGGCGGCTCAACCCGCGCCCGGTAGCCCATCCGTCGCAGAAAAGCCTGATCGGCAAGATCGTTTTCGTCGAGATTTGTCGAGAACACAACCAGCTGTTCAAACGGAACTTCAATTTTCTTTCCCGTGTGCAACGCCAGAAAATCAACCCGCCGTTCGAGTGGAACAATCCAACGATTCAACAGGTCCTGAGGTGCGACCCGCTGTCGTCCAAAGTTGTCGATCACGAGGGTGCCCCCATTCGACTTCATTTGAAACGGCGCTTCATAAAACTTCGCCGCCTCACTCCAGGTGAGGTCGGCATTTTCGAGCGTGAGCTCGCCACCAACCACCACGAGTGGCCGATGTATCAAGACCCAGCGACGGTCGTAATCGAGGGGAGTCAAATCGGTTGAGGCTGGGCGATGGCAATGAGAATCAAACACGCGAATGATTTGACCGTCGATCTCAATTGCATAGGGAATCCAAATTGCGCCCGGCAAAGCGTTGTTGATGCGTTCAGCTACCGCAGTCTTTCCGGTTCCGGCCAGACCTGTAAGAAAAAGTGATCTGCGAGAATTGATCACGCATCCGAGCGTTTGCATGAGCGACTCGGGCAGTATTAGATCATGAAACGCACGACGGACAGTTTCCATTGACGCTGGATTCGACGGAATCGACTGCAAGCGCATCATGTGGCTGTAATCCTGGAGCGAGACCGGAGCCGCCCCGTTGTAGCCGCAAATGGAAAGCAGTCTTACTAAACGCTCCCATCCGTGGTCCAACATTCCATAGCGCGTGGAACCAACTGCTGATTGGAGTCGGACTTCGATCAATTTCTCGCGATAAAGTTTCTGCAGAATCTCTTCGGTGAGCGCGCGCGGGAGATGCAAGTGTTCCGCAATTGCCGCGGTCGTGGGTTCGGGCAACATCGCGACGTGCTTCAGCGCGAGTTCACACAAGAACCCTTGCCCCACGCCCAGATCGGCCAGCTCTTCAGGCACCGGCGGGCCCATCGTTTCAACTTCAGCTCGCGAAAGAATTGTGGTTTGCGTCATCTTCTTAGTAGGACAACATTCTGGTCTGTCCTCGCTCCTTCAGAATCTTCAGAAGGGACAGGCAGGAATGCCTGTCCTACAAGAATCGAGTTTGGACAGGCAGGAATGCCTGTCCTACAAGATCATCGACCGGCCGCAGCTGCGGTTGCTCCGTTTATCGCCGCGAGGGTATTGCCGGCAGCCTGCGACTGTTCGGGTTTGCCGGTTCGTTTGTAGAGATCGGCGAGACGTCGGAGTGCTAGCGTGCAGCCTGGATCAAGACGCCGCGCAGATTCGTAATACTTAATCGCGTCGTCGTCGCGGCCAAACCGTTCGAGCATTCGCGCGGTGTTTAGATTTCCGGTAAGTGGACCAGCGGCGCGCGCGAAATGCTTGTAGGCATCTTCAAACTTTCCGAGCCGGCAAAGCGCGAGTCCGAGGTTGTTGAGAATGCGCTCGTCGGTCGGAGCCAGTTTAACGGCACGCTTGAGGCGATCGACCGCCGCCCGGTAGTTTCCATTTTGATAAAGCGAGAATCCGAGGTTGTTGAGGGTCTGCGCGTCTTCAGGTTCACTCTTCACGGCGTGTTCGTAGGCGTCTTTCGCGCGATCGCCCAAACCCTTTTGATCATAAGCGACGCCCAGCAGGTTGTGCGCTGAGCTCAATTTCGGATCGAGGGACACGGCCGTAGACAGTTCGAAAATCGCTTCGTTAAGCCGACCACCAACAAGATGAGCTCGCCCACTTGCGAGGTGGTCTTTCGCCGACGCCTGGCCATCTGGCTTCGTTGATGCCGGATTGCGGCTGTCTTCCACTCTGGCGACGGCTACGCTCTTAAACCGTTCGGCATCTTTTTCACTCATGCGCTGGAATTTGTTGTCATCCTTGCGGCTAAAGAGTCTGCCAAATGCTTTGAAAGGCGCGGCGAAGATTCGCGCGACTTTATTGCCGCCCTTCTTTTTTGGCGGTGCATCGATGTCGGTGTCGCCGGCCACACTTCCTGAGTCTTCGATTGCATTAGCATCGGCGTCACCTTCGCGCTCAGTGGTTGAAGCACTCCACATCGCAGTGGCGCCAATCGTCAAAATAAACGCGATCAGGATGGCGATGATTCTTCGAGTTGACATGATCCGGGCTCCTTTATTTTCCGAGCGTGTCGATCAACTGGAGGACCGCGGGGCCGAGCAGTGCGATGAACAAAGTGGGAAACAGAAAACACGCGAGCGGTATCAGCAACTTCACGGCTGCTTTTTGGGCTGCCTGTTCGGCGCGTTGGCGTCGCTTTGTCCGCAGCGAGTCTGAAAAGACGCGGATGGCGCGGGCTA
>JANLZV010000671.1:0-5953 GCA_031366425.1 Pyrinomonadaceae bacterium
GTCGTCGGGAATGCTTGAACCTGAAGCAGGCGAGCAATTGGGCGACTGGTTAAAACTGGGGGGATTGGAAGGGAACGAAGGCGAGTGGTCCATGATTGTCCTTGTCCTCCAGGTTTCTGACTAGGCAAAGCCTTGCTGGCGTTAAATTGGTTAAGCAGCGACGAGTCAGAATCGGGATGGAGACGGTTAGTCTAGTTGGCAGAAACCTGATCGGAATCAGGATTTGAGACGGGGTGAGAAAGCCGAGTGGCCTTCATGCATCAGCCGCGACGTTTAACGTCGTTGGCTTTCTGGATTCTAGGTTGATTCCTGGTCTTAAGTCAATAGACTTATTCCAGAAACTGCTCGGGAGTTGTTCCAAAAAGAAATGAGGAGTGTTTTTGCAGGGCTTTTGCCTTGGACGAGCAGTGCTGGATTAAAAAGAGTCTGATGCGGCAGCCACGGAACGGGTGCCAAACGCCTCTCTCACGAGCGCATTAAACCTCTCCGGATGCTCCTGTTCCGGCATCATCCGGCAATAATCGAAAACCTCCAGCCGCGCACGCGGGTTCAGTTCCTGCAGAGAGGTCCCGTTTTCAATCGGAATTGCCGGATCCTGCTTACCCCAAACGAGGATCGTTGATTGGGTGAGACGTGCGAATGGCGCCCGGGTGTCCGTGTTGAGATATCCGGAAAGAAACGCGGCGATGGCGTGCTGTGCTCCAGGTTGGTGGCTGGTGGCATAAAGATTCGAAACGAGACGGTCAGTAACCCGCTTATGGTCATAGAAGAGATTGTCGCGTGCGTAATCTCGAATACTACGTTCGCTGGCCATCACATTGTAGAAGGACGTGCCGAGCACGGGAGACTGGAGCAGGCCGTAGAAAGCAGCACCCGCCATTCCGGGCCGACGGCTCAAAGTGTCGGTGCCGGTGGCGGCGTTGAGGACGAGCGCGTTAACTAGTTCCGGATGTTCGTCGGCGACTCGAATAGCATAAGCGGCTCCCAGGGAACTCGCGATAATGTTTGCAGGATTGCCGGAAACTTCGCGAATGAAATCGCTAATCAGGTCTACATAGAGATCGGCCGAATACGAAGCTGTCGCAGGTTTGTCTGAGAAGCCGAAGCCTAAAAGGTCAAGGGCAAAAACCGGAAAATCTTTGGCCAACTCGTCGAAATTCTTGCGCCACATGAAACTTGAAGCGCCGGCTCCAATCCCATGAACAAAAATTAGAGGTGGCCCAGTGTGATCCAGTCCGGACGCCTTATAGAAAACCCGACCGTGTTTCCACGGAAAGAAATGTGCCTGGCCGCCAAGCACACTCGTATCGGGATCGCTCGTCTTGCGTTGAATGGCGGAGTTAAACGCTGCCAGCGCCGCCACCCCCGCACCGCCGGCGATCATGGTCTTCCAGATGTTGCTTAGTTTGCCCACGGCAAGCCGACATCGGATGTCAGGCGGCACGTCGATCAGATTGACGACCGACGTCCCGCCGTTGTTCTAGATAAATGCGAAATCAAACTGTTCCTGGTGCACAGTGCTATCGCTGGTGATGTCTACCGGTCCCAGATACTCTTCGATCTCATTAAGCACGTCGCGTTCGGAACTGCGCAGCGCTCGCGCTACCTCGGGATGAATTCGCAGGGTAGTTTGCTTAACCCCGCGACCACCGTTCATGGCTTTGCCGAGCGTTCGCGACTGTTCCAACAGTTCATAACAGACCGTCTGCGGAGACTTGATTAATCCGGCCCCCTGACAATATTGGCAAGGCGCGCAGAGAGTGCGCTCGAGGGACTGCTTCACGCGTTTGCGGGTCATGATCACGAGCCCGAAATCATTGAACGAAAGGACCTTGGTCGGTGACTTGTCACCACGGAGCGCATCCTGGAGAGCACCCATCACGCGAGTACGATTGCGTCGATCCTCCATGTCGATCAGGTCAAGCACAATGATGCCGCCGAGATCGCGCAGTCGAATTTGGCGCACGATTTCATCGACTGCCTCGAGGTTGGTCCGGGTGATTGTGTCTTCGAGGCGGCCGCTGCCGCGTCCGACGAATTTTCCGGTGTTGACGTCAATGGCTACCAGCGCCTCAGTTTGGTTAATCACCAAATAGCCGCCTGACTTCAGCCAAACGCGCGGCTTGATCGCCTTATCGATCTCGGCCTGCACCCCGTAAGTCTCAAGGATTGGCTGTTCCCGCGTGTAAAGCTTCACCCGTTTAACCATGCGGGGCTGGATTCGATTAATAAACTCAACGATCGCTTCATACTCCTCTTCGGAGTCGACCCGGATCGCTGCAAAATCGTCAGACAGTTGGTCACGCAGGATTCGTTGGACCAGATCGAGATCCTTGTGGACCAGGGTCGCCGGTTTCGCCTTCTCGGCCGCGGCGCGTATATCGAGCCAGGTGCGAACCAGGTATCTGACGTCTTCGCGTAAATCAGCTTCGCTGATTCCAACTCCAGCGGTGCGCACGATGAATCCGCCAGACGGAATGTCTTCACTGCCGCGAATGAGTGTAATCAGTTTGCGCAAACGCTGGCGCTCGCTATCGGATTCGATCTTTCTCGATACCCCCACGTGTTCGACGGTCGGCATGTAAACTAAAAAACGACCTGGGAGAGCAATATGCGACGTAATGCGCGCGCCCTTTTTCGCGATCGGCTCTTTGGCGATTTGGACAAGAATCTCCTGTCCTTCCTTCAGCAAATCTGTGATGGTCGGTTGATTGCGATTGTCGCGGCGCGGAAATCCGCGTTGTCCGCCGCGACCACCTGAGCGCCCTTTGTCGCGCGACTCTCGAGGTTCACGTGGTTCCCGGCTGTCGCGCGAATCACGCGAATCACGCGAATCGCGGGGCTCGCGCGCCTCGCGAGCATCACGCGCCGGCGGTGGCGGGGCTGGGGCTGGGGCTTCGGCCACTGGTTCGGGTGCATCCTCCGCGACTTGCGGCGCAACTTCGATCTCTGCCTGGGGCTCTACTTCAGTTTCCGCGCCCTCCGCGTCGGCAGTTTCACCCGACTCGGTCGCACCTGATTTAGTGGGACGGCGACGGCGTCTGCCGCCGCGCCGAGTGGTAGCAAACTCTGCGCGTGAACGCGAGTCCTTAACACTTGCTTCAGCATCAGCCAACGCGTCTTCGTCAGACTCCGCTGTTTCTGCCGCCACGGTTTCGTCCGCAACTTCCTTTGCCGGCTTCTTAGTTGAAGTCCTTTTGGTTGACGCGCGCTTCTTACCCGTTGCGCGGGCCAGCAGTTTTCCGATTTTGGAAGGCTTCACTTCTTCGGCAGGTTCATCGGTTTCGTCCGTCACCGCCGGTTGCGACTTCGAAGCGACATTTGTTTGGGCCTCATTCGCTTCATCGTCACTCACGCGCTCAAAGCTGCCGCCCTGCAGAGTGTTCTGATCGGCTTGATCATCGAAACTCTCGATGTGGGCTGCGATGGGCTTACGAGTTTTCCGAGGAGCGGCGTTCGTCACTTGGGCGACGTCGTCACCATCATCGATTCGTTGAAAAGATGGATCGCGATAATCTTCCGACGTCAACACTGAACCAACTTCCGCTGCATGAAAATCGTCTTCGTCGAGATTAAATTCACTGGCGCGAATCTGATCAGACAGGCGTTCCTGCAGCCGCGCGTCTTTAAACATCTCGCCGTTACCCGCTGCTGTTTCCTCATCGTCGATGATTCTTTCAATCGAAGGATCAGCGGCGACAAATGGAGTATCAATTTCTTCCGGCGTGATGCGTCTGCGGCTAGGATCTTCCGGCCCGCCGTCAGTAGTTTCTCGGTCCCGATCATCTTTGCCGCGACCGCGACGTCGTCCGCGACGACTGCGTCGTTTACCATCTTCATCGACAGCGTCCGCCACTTTTGGGGCAGCGGTGTCTTCATCCGCTGGTTCTTCGTCCGTTAGGTTGACGCCCTCGGTTTGTTCGAGTTCGCGTAAGGGCTCAACCCGCTCGTGGGTCGCCTCAATGTGACGCTCACGTTCGACGCGGGCGAGGGCAATCTGCTCCGCAGCGGCGCGTTGCGCCTCGGCTGGATCCACCTTTTGCTGCGACTTGTCGATCACGATGCGCTCAAACTCTTCCTCCTCGTCGAAAAAGTCTGAAACGTAAAGAAACGCGTCTCGTTCAAGACCGACGTCAACAAAGGCTGACTGCATGCCGGGCAGCACGCGCATCACCCGACCCTTGTAAATGTTGCCGACAATTCCCTGGTTTTGTTCACCCCGCTCAATGTAAAACTCGGTGACTTTTTCGTTCTCGATGATCGCGATTTTCTTTTCGCGTCCATTGACGCTGACGATTAATTCTTTTGCCATTGTTAGCTAGTTTCTCCTGAAGACGTCTGATACAAAACCTCGAAACATACCGCGTTCTCGTGCTGCCGGATTTGGGCGGCGTGTCCGAACGCTGGAATGCTGGTTATGGATTGACGTGATTGAAAGTGTGAATTGGCCGCAAGGCGCTTCAAGCTGGAGAGCGAGGCGCGACGGCCGTGGAGTAGCGATGCGCCTCAGCGCCTCACTGTGAATTGATGCGTAAAAAGTGTTTGGATTATTGCAGAGCAACAAAAAAGACGGATGCAGGCAGGAGGCCTGTGGTCTCTTCATTGCCCGGTGGAAACCTGATTGGCACCTGGGTCCTGAAAGGTTTGAGTCTGGACTTGCCATGTCCGAAACACGGCGGTCACTGGAACTATTCAAAAGGAACCTAACTAGCCGCTTTGCGCGTCGAGGCAGTCTGTGCAACAAGGGGGCGCGTTTTTTCAAACGGCGTAGGCCTCTCGCTAGCCCTTAACATCCGAAACCGGCAGATGCTCTGGAGCGACCTGTTGCACTTCCTCTGCGTTTTCAATTATTAGACGCGCGGCCTATTTAATTCTTACTGGCCTGCGGAGCCAGCGGCGGCTTACGGTAAAAGTTGATAATGGGTCGTCTCCGTTTTGACGACAGAAAATTTTAGCTCGTACGTTGTAGCACGGCACTCACATGAGTTTGACTTCGTGCTGTTTCCTGGTTCAAAGGCGACTTGTTACTGAAGCGCTGAAAAAGGAAAACTTCGATGGACGAGTTGTGGCGAGTATAAACCCATAAGACCGCAAACGCGAAGTGAGCCATCCGCTAAGTAGTGGGTCAGTTTGATGTCCGATAAGCTTCAGCTTGTCGTAACGCCTCGACAAACTGAAGTTTGTCGGACATAGGTGACGAAACTGACCCACTACCATCCGCTAATGCCGGCGGCGGTTTCGCTAGTTCACGAACCTTCTGAGCTGAACGCTCATGGCGAAACCAATCGCGATGAAGGTCGCGATGAGGGAAGCGAGTCCCGCGCTCATCAACGGCAACGGCACGCCGATCACCGGCAAAAGGCCCAACTCCATGCCGATGTTGATAAAAATTTGGCAGGTTAGTCCGCCTACGATCGCCATGATCACCAGCATGCCGGCACGATCCGGAGCGCGCTTTGCCCCGGCGATCAGTCGCGATAGCAGAATCGCATAGGCCAGGAGCACCATGATGCAGCCGACAAATCCAGCGTTACCCGCGGTGACGGCGAAGATGAAATCTGTATGCGGTTCAGGCAGAAACTTGAGACTACTTTGCGAGTGGCCAGAGGTCCGATCGGCGCCAAGGAGTCCGCCCTCGCCCACCGTCAGTATCGATTGCCAGGTGTTGTAACCGAAGCCACGGCGATCGGCGTTCTCAGGATCGAGGATTACGTTGATCCGTTCCTGTTGATAGTTCTTGACCAGTTTGGTCTTGACGCCGACCCAATATGCAAATGGCAGAAGGACCACGCTCAAGACCACGGCAGTGATTACGTAGCGCACTTTTATGGCCGACAGAAACAGCACGATGATTAGAATCGGAAGATAGGTCAGCACTGAGCCGACGTCGTGTTCCAACAGGATCAGCGCGATGGGAAGAGCGAGAATCAATCCGCCGACCGCAATCTCCTTG
>JANLZV010000682.1:0-3850 GCA_031366425.1 Pyrinomonadaceae bacterium
TGCGGGCGCGCAGACAAGCACCGCCGCCACTACAACTCTAAAATTAACTGGGGACATCACCAGCCGCGGCTTCTTCAGCAGACTTTTCAATCTGACTTTTCGCGAGCGGATCGAGTCCCACGTCGAACCCGCCTCTTTCACCGTTCTGAAAACGAAACGAACGGATGAACAAGGCAAACGCGTGCGGATTAGCGAAACTGTGTATGACCGAGGCAAGCTATTTTGGATTGAACGCGACCCGAACAATCCCACGCGTACTCCCAGATCGGCAAACGTAAGCTTCAACGGGCAAATGCATGACCTGCTCTCAGCGATTTATTACCTCAGAACTCAACCACTTGAAGTGGGCAAAACATTTGAAGTTATGATCAGCGACTCAGGTCGCGTCTATCAGGTTCCGGTGCGGGTAGTTGAAAAGAAGCGAATGAAGACTGTGCTTGGACGCGTTGAGGCGCTGCGGGTCGATCCGCAACTGTATGGCCCAGGCGGAATGGTGGGTGGCAAGGGACAATTTTCGATCTGGTTTACGAACGACAACCGGCGAATCCCGGTGAGCGCGCGGATCAAAACGGAGTACGGCACGTTTGATATTACGCTGCGGAAGTGGTCGCCCGGCACTAATAAAAAGTAAGTGGCCCGCAAACGTGAGCTGGTGGGCCCAGCCCCGTATTAGCGGTCCGCACTCCGTTTCCCTTTTCTTCACCCGCGTTACCTGCGATTCTGCATCTTCATGAATTCCAAACCGTTGATACTCGGCCACCGAGGTGCGTCGGCAGTTGCACCGGAAAACACTCTGGCCGCTTTTGCGCGCTCCATTCGCGACGGCGCTGACGGCATCGAGTTCGATGTGCGCCTTTCACGGGACGGGATTCCGGTAGTAATTCATGACGCGAACCTCAGGCGCACGGGATTGTTGGATACGCGAGTCTGCGACCTCACGGCCGCGGAACTGCAGGACGTTGATGTCGGCGCCTGGTTTGCTCAACGAAAGGAGATCGCTGAGCCTTTCGCCGGTGAACGGTTACCAACGCTGGCCCAGGTCATGGAATTGTTCACCACGATTGCAGGCAGCCTTTACGTCGAAATGAAGTGCGACGCCGCGGAAGGGACAACCCTGGCGACGGAGGTTGTTCGGCTTACGCGTAGGTATGAAATGGCGGAACGCGTAGTAGTTGAAAGTTTCGATCTCGCGGCGGTGAAGGCTGTGAAGGAAGTCGATCCGGATATCCGCACGGCCGCCCTTTTTGAACCAAAGGTTTCTGATCCGTTGGCCACTCTCCGTCGCAGACGGATGATCGCGCTGGCGCTCGATTGTGGAGCGAATGAAATCGCGCTGCACCACACGCTTGCAAGTGCCCGCGCAATCGCGTCGGCCAGGGAGGCTGGACTGGAGGTCGTCGTTTGGACGGTTGACGATGCGAAGTGGATTTCACGCGCGCGCGCTTACGACGTCAAGGCACTGATCGCAAACAATCCCGCTCTTATGGTGCACCGCCGGTTGACGACGCCAGTAGTCCCAAACGCCTCCAGATGACAGCAACCTCGCACATCTGTATCATTCGCACACAACTCGTTGGACAGGAGAATAGATTAAATGGCAGTTAGACAAGGTGCCGACATTATTGAGCCAAAAGGCAGACTGGGAGTGCTGCTGGTTGGACTCGGCGCGGTTAGCACCACTTTCATCGCCGGCGTTGAAGCAGTAAAGAAAGGAATTGGAGAGCCGATCGGAAGCCTAACGCAAATGGGCACCATCCGGCTCGGCAAGAGAACTGATAATCGTGTTCCTTTAATTAAGGACTTCATGCCGCTCGCCAAACTCGAGGATCTGGTCTTTGGCGCCTGGGACATTTTTGAAGACTCAGCCTACGAAGCCGCGATGCACGCGGGTGTGCTTGAGAAGGACCTGCTCAAACAACTCAAGGCCCCCTTACAGAAGATCAAGCCGATGAAGGCTGTCTTCGATCAGAACTACGTCAAACGTCTCAATGGCACCAACGTCAAAAAGGGCGACAACAAGCTAAAGCTCGCCAACCAACTGATTGCGGAAATCGCCGAGTGGAAAAAGAAGAACCGTTGCACGCGTCTGGTAATGATCTGGGCGGCCTCAACCGAAATCTTTCTTAAGCCTCACGCGGTCCATAAGACGTTGGAGACTTTCGAACAAGCGATGCGCGACAATCACAAGTCGATCGCGCCTTCGATGATTTATGCCTATGCGGCGTTGAAGTCGGGGATTCCTTTCGCCAACGGCGCTCCGAATCTTTCGGTCGATGTTCAGGCGCTGCGCGTGCTGGCCGAACAAAAGGGTCTGGCAATTTGCGGCAAGGATTTCAAAACCGGGCAAACGCTGATGAAGACGATTATCGCGCCCGGATTGAAAGCGCGCATGCTCGGCCTGAACGGCTGGTACTCAACCAACATCCTCGGAAACCGCGACGGCGAAGTGTTGGATGATCCCGAATCGTTCAAAACGAAGGAAGAGTCGAAGCTGTCAGTACTCGAATATATCCTGCAGCCGGACGTTTACCCGCAACTCTACAAGGACTTCTCGCACGTGGTGCGCATCAATTACTACCCGCCGCGCGGCGATAACAAAGAAGGCTGGGACAACATCGACATCTTCGGATGGCTGGGCTATCCGATGCAGATCAAGATCGATTTTCTCTGCCGTGATTCAATTCTGGCAGCGCCAATCGTTCTCGACCTTGCCTTGTTTCTCGATCTCGCTCAGCGCGCCGGCATGAAAGGCATCCAGGAATGGCTGTCGTTTTACTTTAAGTCGCCGCAGACAGCTCCTGGCCTTTATCCCGAACACGACGTCTTTATCCAGTTGATGAAACTCAAGAACACGTTGAGATATCTGGGCGGACAGGAATTGATCACCCACCTCGGGTTGGAGTACTACGACTAAACTAGCCGGCTGACGCCCGCCTAACAACTAGAAACCTTTTGGTGGTGGGCCGCGCCAAAAGGTGTGCAACGGGTGCGGGGGCGTGTTCATACGCCTCCGCACAAACATTATGTGGCACTCTTCTGATGACATCAGTTGTCACCCGGAAAAGTCCAAATTCCTTCCACTGAAACCTTACTTTTTATCGCCCCCCCAACATTTGGTGATGACATTTCGACTCGTGTCGTATATATAGCATCGGTCAAAGTCGGGTTGAGCTTTCGGTAGGTAATTGCCGGGAGCAAACCCAGCTTCAGAGAGACACATCTAGGAGATGAGCGGATCGCCTTTTGCAATGCGTTGAGCGGGCCAATCGGGGCCTAGCCTGAGAGAGCGGGATTAGAGAATTACTAGCTCTCGCGCATGCAGGAGGACGAGCATGATTACGGAAATGGAAATAGAGAAACTAAACGAAACCATGGGAACAGTTTTCCTTGATCCTGATCAGAAGAGTCCTCGCGCCCAGGACTTCGAAGAGCGGCTGTCCGCTCGCATCGTTGGCCAGGAGCGCGCCGTCCGCCGCATGAGCGGCCTTTATCAGATTTTTTTGGCGGGTATGAATCCGCTCAACCGGCCGATCGGCACCATGCTGTTTCTGGGCCCGACCGGTTCCGGTAAGACGCGGGTGATCGAAGCCGCTGCGGAAGTCCTCTTTGGCGATGCCAACGCGATCGTGAAGATCGACTGCGCGGAGTTTCAGCATTCACATGAAATAGCGAAGCTGATCGGTTCCCCACCGGGATATCTGGGCCATCGCGAAACTTCGCCGATGCTGACCCAGGAAAATCTCGACCGGATGCATACCGACGAGGTGAAGCTCTCGCTCATCCTGTTTGACGAGATTGAGAAAGCTTCGGATAGCCTTTGGCAACTGCTGCTGGGCATTCTCGACAAGGC
>JANLZV010000710.1:0-2752 GCA_031366425.1 Pyrinomonadaceae bacterium
GAAAACACCCCGAGTGGGTAAGCATCGCGCTGAAAAGTAACGTGCCCCCAAGCCATACGCGCGTCTTTCTCCACTGGGCGAAATTGTTAATCGACCGCTTCATAAATAATTAAACTGGTTGCTTCCGTTCCAGGTCCGACCTCAACTCTTCGTGAACCTTGCAGACGCGCTCGCGCGTCGATTCAAATCCATCGGAGGTGTCGATCAGATAGTCTGCAAACTTCATTTTTTCCTGCTGCGACATCTGGGCGGCAATGCGTCGTTCAGCCTCTTCACGGCTCAGCTCGTTTCGCGTCATCAATCGCTCAAGCTGAACCTCTTCGCGACAGTGGACCACGATTAATTTGTCGAAACGCTTATATCCGCCCGACTCGATCGTCAGCGCCGCATCTATGATCGCAATCTCGTTTGGATTCAAAGCCTCCCACGCGCGCAAGCGCTGGTCCTGTAACTCGACGATGAATGGATGGAGAATTGAATCTAGTCTCCGGCGCTTTTCCGCATCGGCAAAAACTATCGACCCCAGCCGAGCCCGGTCGAGCGTGCCGCCAGTTTGCAAAATGCCCGGTCCGAATTCCGCAACCACCTTTTGCAAGCCAATTGAATTAGGAACCACTACTTCACGGGCCGCGTCGTCCGCATCGAGCACGTAACACCCAAGCTCCGCAAAAACGCTAGCCGCAAACGACTTCCCTACCCCAATCGATCCTGTCAGACCTACACGCAACATGATTGGCTAACTCTTCTTCGAGGGAGCGCGACGCTACTCACTTTGCCTCCGCAGCAACGCCGCCTTCAAAGTGTTTCGCATTAACATCGCTACGGTTAGCAGACCAACGCCTCCGGGAACCGGCGTGCGGCGTGCAGCCACTTCATCGGCTTCCGCTGGGTTTACATCGCCAACCAACGTGAAACCTCTCTTGGAAATTACTTCGATTCGGTGATCTGCTTCGGAACCAAACAGACTTCGTGCCGTAGCTTCATCAGTAATCTTATTCATGCCTACGTCTATCACGGTGGCCCCGGGTTTGATGTGCGCACGACCGATGAATCCGGCGCTCCCGATGGCCACGATCAAGAGGTCCGCCTGGCGGGTCAAGGCAGCCACGTCGCGTGTTTTAGAATGGCAGATGGTGATAGTGGCATCGCGCTGGAGCAGCAGTTGGGCCATCGGGCGGCCCACAATTTGGCTACGGCCGACAACACACGCATTTGTTCCAGCGATCTGAATTTGAAACCGATCAAGCAATTCAATGATTCCGGCGGGCGTGCAGGGCACAAAAGTCGGCCGCCCCATCGCGAGTCGGCCAATCGTGACTGGATGAAAGCCGTCGACGTCCTTTTGGGGATTGATCGCTTCGATAATCGTCGCTTCGTCAATCGCTTTCGGCAGCGGTAGCTGGACCAAAATTCCATCTACGTCGTCGCGGGTGTTGAGCGCGTGAATCAGTTTTATTAACTCACTCGCGGACGTGCCGGCCGCAAGCGCATGATGTTCGGATCGGATGCCTACTTCATCACAGGCCCTGATCTTATTACGCACGTAAATCGCCGACGCTGCATCGTCTCCTACGCGCACTGCGGCCAGGCAAGGAACCACTCCGGACTCAGTTTGCAACCGCGCCACTTCGCTCGCCACTTCGCGCTTGATCTGGTCAGCGATTATTCCGCCGTCAAGCATTTCGGCCCGGCGATTTGCGCCGGTGATGTCGTCCTGTTGCCTCGTTGGAAACTGCGTCGTCATGAGTTGCTAGGTTACACCGAGATTGCTGGTTAGGAAAATCTGTCTTGCTGAACGATAATTTCGCGACGTGCCGTCCGTATCGATTCTGAAAATATTCCACTAACAATGACCAGATCATCATTTGTATTCATACTCTCGATTTCACTGATTGCCCTAATCGCGTTGTCTGCCTGTCGGCCGCAACGTTCGGCCACTGAAAAACGCTACGAGCTGGCAGGAAAAGTCGTGGCGGTAGAAAAGGATAAGCAGATGGTCACGGTGGCCCATGAAGACATAAAGGAACTGATGCCGGCAATGACAATGGAGTTTTCAGTCCCGGCCCGTTGGGTTTACGAAGTCCCGCTCGTCCCGGGTGACCACATCACCGCCACGCTCGTAGTTGACGGTTTGAAGCAATGGCTCGAGGACGTAGTGATCACGAAGGAAAGCTCAGAATCTACCAGTCCCGGGGGTACAGCGCGAGTCGAAGCCAAACCCGGAGAGGAAGTGCCGGATTACCGTCTCGTAAACCAGGACGGCAAGGCGATTCGCATTAAGAACTATCGCGGCAAAGCGCTCCTGCTGACGTTTATTTTTACGCGCTGCCAGATGCTCGATCAATGCACGTTGATGAGCGGCAACTTCGAGACGATCGATCGAGAACTGCAGAAGCAACCCGAACTTCGCGCCAAGACGCATCTACTGAGTATTAGCTTCGATCCCGAATACGATACCCCGAAAGTGCTGCGCAGCTACGGCGGCGCCTACACCGGAAACTACACTGATGAGACGTTTGAACATTGGGAGTTTGCCTCAGGGACACCTGACGAAGTCAAAGGGATCGCCCAGTTTTTTGGCCTGAGATACAACAAGGATTCTGAGACGGGTCAGGAGCAGATCATTCACTCGCTCCGCACCGCTTTGATAGGACCTGATGGAAAGATTGCGAAAGTTTATCGCGGCAACGAATGGAAACCAGAGGAAGTATTACAGGACATCAAGAGCCTGCGATGATGTGGGCCGGCTTAG
>JANLZV010000728.1:0-10450 GCA_031366425.1 Pyrinomonadaceae bacterium
GCCGTTGATCCAGTCAGTGGGCCAGGCTGGTCCGCCAGTGGGGGCGATCATCCCGTCAAGATTGTGTTTGCGCATGATGTAGTCGATCCCTTGTGCGCGCGACAGCAGATGGTTTTTAGCGAGTGCTTTTTTATATTTCAATTCGCTGAGCGGACCCTTGGCCTCGGCTTTGATCAAAAGTTCCTGACCGAAATAGGGCATCTCCCGTTCGCGGTTCCTCTCGTTAAACTCGATCACTTCCTTCAACGAATGGACCGGAGCCCTCGGTCCCAGTCGTTTCAGGTAGTCATTGAGATCGGCTTTAAACTCGTAAAGCAAAACCTCCAGCTCCGAATCGTCAAACTTTCCTGACGTAGGAATGTCGGCCGGGTCGATGATGATCGCGCCCAGCTTTTTCATGTCTTCGATGCGATCGTTCATCAACTTATCTACGCAATCGTTGAAACCGAAATATTTTCGGGCGATGCCCAGACGCGCGCCTTTGAGGCCGCCTGGGGCGGTGTAGCCGTCGTAAGTAGTTCGCAGGCTGGCGCTGGTGACTTTGTCGTTCGGGTCATGACCGGTAAGCGCGCTAAGCAGGATCGCGGCGTCAGTCACTGTTCGCGCCATTGGCCCAGCGGTGTCCTGGCTGTGCGAGAGCGGAATAATTCCGGCGCGGCTCACCAGTCCAACTGTGGGCTTGATGCCGACTAACGAATTTGCTGACGAGGGGCATACCACGGAGCCGTCAGTTTCGGTGCCCACCGCCGCGGCGCACAGATTCGCAGCCGGAGCCGCACCGGAACCGGAACTCGATCCGCAAGCGTTGCGATCGAGCGCGTAAGGGTTGCGGGTTTGCCCACCGCGCCCGCTCCAGCCGCTGGTCGAATGAGTTGAGCGAAAGTTGGCCCACTCGCTGAGATTGGTTTTACCAAGAATTACGGCACCGGCTTCGCGCAGACGCCTGGCTACGAAAGCGTCCTGGGCCGGACGGAATCCCATTAAGGCGAGGTAGCCGGCGGTAGTCATCATCCGATCTGCGGTGCCGATGTTGTCTTTGATCAGGACAGGAATTCCGTGCAGTGGACCACGCACTGCGCCTTGCTTGCGTTCGCGATCGAGCGCTTCGGCAATTGAGATCGCCTCGGGATTGAGTTCAATCACGGAATTGATCGCTGGACCATGCGTATCAATCTCATCTATTCGTTCCAGATACTTTTTCACGAGGGAACGCGCGGTAAACTTTCCGGAGCGCATGCCGTTCTGCAGCTCGGTGATCGTGAGCTCGTCCAGCTCAAACTCTTTCGCGGGGGACACTGTCGAACGCCCGAAGATTGCTTTCGGTTGACTAATCGCCACGACTGAGGCGAGGGCGCTGGTTTGCAAAAACTGCCTTCGTTTCATTAGGTGCTCCGATTCAAGTCAAAGGGATTCATCATAGGGATTCATTGTTTCGGCACGTTGGATTGCAGCGCCAGCAGATTGTTTTCAGAGTCTCGGAATGAAGACATCCAAAGGTGATACGTGCCCATGTCTGCGACCAGGACCGGCTCCTCTTCAAAATGGACCCCGCGTTCCTTCAGAGTTGCGGTTGCCGCCTGAATGTCGTCGACGTTGAAATAGATTATCGAACTGGGATGATCAAACTCGGGTTTGTCAGGAAGCGCGAGCATAAGGCGAATGCCGGCGCAATCGAAGAACGCCATGGCAGGCGGCACCTTAAACAACAGCTTCATGCCGAGCTGGTCGCGATAAAAAGCAACGGCGCGATCGAGGTCGTGAGCGGTAACGGCAATTTGTCCAATTTCGGAAAGGCTGAATTCCACTGCGGTCATGAGCGAACCCTCCTTCAAGAAGATTGCAGGCACGGGCTGCGCGAGCCGTGTACCATGGGCGTTTGATTTTGGAAGCGGAACCGGCTGAAGAATCTAACGCGCTCGCTGATGTTCTGTCTAGATTTAATGCTGCTGCTGCAGCGCACTGCGCTTCGCCGCTGGTCAATTCCGGCCACTTGCCCTACCGTTGAGAGCACCCCAAACTATGACAACCGATCGTCCGGACTCGAGTTCGGCAGGGCAGTGAAACGTAAATGGCTGTTGAAGTAATAAAAGAAAATGAGTCAGTAGTCCTTCAGAAGGCTGCCCCTTTGCCGCTCGTTGCAGTGGTGGGTCAACCCAACGTCGGCAAGTCCACGCTATTCAATCGACTGATCGGCCAGCGGCGTTCCATCGTCGGCGATGAGCCAGGGATAACGCGCGATAGGATTTACGGCGAGGTCGAATGGACGGGCGAGCGATTTTCGATTGTCGATACGGGCGGCATTGTGCCTGACGACGATGCAGTCATCCCCGCGAACATCTTCAAACAGGCAGGCTTCGCGATCGACGACGCGCAGGCTCTGATCTGGGTAGTCGACGCGCGCCAGGGTTTGACGCCGCTCGACGAAGAGCTCGCGAAACTGCTGCGGGCGACCGGCAAACGTGTGCTCGTTGCGGCGAACAAGTCGGAGTCGGCACGAGTTGAAGCGACCGCGACGGAATTTTATAAGTTTGGCTTCGAGGAAGTGTTTCCGATTTCAGCGGAGCAGGGAATCGGATTGGGCGAACTGCTTGACGCATTAATTCAGGGACTCGAGCGGGCGCCGGATAGCGGCGAAGGAGTTATCGCCTCGCACAAACGCGAGTTGCGCCTGGCGATCGTCGGCCGTCCAAACGTCGGCAAGTCATCGATCTTAAATAGCCTGCTCGGCGAAGAGCGGGCCATCGTTTCCCCGGTGGCCGGGACCACGCGCGATGCCACTGACACGCTCTTGGAAACGCCGGATCAATTGTTTCGCCTCGTAGACACCGCCGGAATTCGCCGCCGGGGAAAAACCGCGGAGATGGCTGAAAAGCTCTCGGTGGTGATGGCGATGAAAAGTTTGAAGCGCGCCGACGTGGCGATTGTGATCGTCGACGCTGAAGAAGGCGTAACCGCGCTCGACGCGCACATCGCCGGTTATGCGTTTGACGCCGGCTGTTCGATCATCATTGCCTGCAATAAGTGGGACGCGGTCAAAAATAAGGAGACGAGCACTTCGGCCCAATTTGAAAGAAACGTGCGCGAGCGCATGAAATTTCTCGACTTCGCGCCGATGATCATGGTTTCCGCATTGACCAGTCAGCGAGTGGAAAAGCTTTTACCCCTGGCAGTTCGCGCGAATGAAGCACGCAATCGACGAATCAGCACTTCGCATCTCAACGCGTTTTTTGAGGATGCAGTCTCGCAACCGCGCGGCGGCGGCGCTCCGGCCCCGGTCAAGGGCGGAGTTTCGCGGCTTCATATTCAATACATGACGCAGGCGGGTGTGCGACCGCCGACGTTTGTAGTTTTCACTTCCGGCGGCAAAGCTGGATTACATTTTTCATACTTGCGCTACCTGCAGAATCGTCTGCGCGAGCAATTTGATTTCTTTGCCAGCCCATTGCGTATTATTGAGAAGCACAAGGTAAGGAAGAAGCGGTAAGCCGAATGGCGACGCCGCGTTCCCCTCAGCGCCACACTCTCCCATGTCAGCCAAACCCCCGATTCAGTTCGAAATCCTTGCGCGTGACGGCGAGGCCCGCACGGGCACGATTACGACGCGACGCGGCGTGATCGAAACGCCGGTATTCATGCCTGTCGGTACGGCGGGGACAGTGAAGGCCACGCGGTTTGAAGCTTTGGAAACGGAGCTCGATGCGCGAATAATTCTCGGAAACACTTACCATCTCTGGCTGCGGCCGGGAGTTGACGTGATTCGCGCGTGCGGCGGACTGCACAAGTTTATTGGTTGGCCTCGACCGATGCTGACGGATTCGGGCGGCTTCCAGGTTTGGAGTCTAGGCGCGCTGCGGAAGATTACTGAAGCGGGCACGGAATTTCGTTCGCACGTCGACGGCAGCCCACGATTTTTGTCGCCGGAAGTATCAATGGAAATCCAGGCCGCGCTCGGTTCTGATATCGTCATGGTTTTTGACGAGTGCGCGGCGGGGGATGCACTGCCGGATGATTCGCGGCGCAGCATGGAACTGACTGCGCGTTGGGCCGAGCGCTCGCGCGTGAAGTTTGATCAACTTCAATCCGAAGGCTTTGATAGCGGTCGCATCGATCAAAGTGAATCCCTCAGCGGCGCGCAAGCCTTGTTCGGCATTGTGCAAGGCGGAGCGCATCTCGATTTGCGGCGCGAGAGCCTGGGGCGCACGGTTGAGATCGGCTTCGATGGTTTCGCGATCGGCGGATTGAGTGTAGGCGAAGAAAAATCTGTGATGTGGAAAGTGCTGGACGCCGTAACGCCCGAAATGCCGGCGGACAAGCCGCGGTATTTGATGGGGGTGGGCACTCCCGAAGATTTGGTGGAAGCGGTGGCGCGCGGCGTGGACATGTTTGACTGCGTGCTGCCTACGAGAAACGGGCGGACTGGCCAGGCGTTCACTTCGCGCGGGCGAGTAAATGTTAAAAACGCGCAGTGGGCGGTTGACACTCTGCCGCTTGATGAATCTTGCGGCTGCGCGGTCTGCCGTAGACATTCGCGAGCCTATCTCCGCCACCTGTATTTGTCAGGCGAAATGCTTGCGAGCGTTTTGTTAAGCCACCACAATTTGGCCTTCTTCCTTGACACTATGCGACGTGTCAGGCAATCTATCCGGTCTGGCGATTTCACAAAATTTCGGCGAGAGTTTACCGAAGGGCTGAACGCAAACGAGCAAGATAAAGCGGTCAGCGGTAATTAAGTGTGGCGATCAAAGCGCAGGCTAACAGAGCGCAGGCTAAGGAGAACACTTTGGCTGACCGTTACTGATGGGACGTTACTGATCGAATTTCAAGCAGGCCGCGCCGCAAACGCGACGTCGGCCGTTCAGGAGTTGCGATAATGAGTGGTGGCTTAGTGCAATTGTTTCCGATGCTCCTGATCATCGGCGTGTTTTATATGCTGCTCATTCGTCCGCAACAAAAGCGCGCGCGCGAGTTGCAGGAGACGATTTCCCAACTCAAAGCAGGTGACCGCGTGGTAACAACCGGCGGCGTGATTGGAACGATCACAACCGTGCGCGACACCAGTTTTTTTATTCGAAGCGCCGACAAATCAATCCTTGAAATCGCCCGTTCGTCGGTTGCCGGCATCGAAGGCGAAGAGAAGAAAGCCGGCTGATCACCATCCTTAAGATCTGTTTGCGATGAAAAAGACGAATTTACTTCAGCGTATTATCATTATCGCCATCGTCACGCTTGTTGGCCTTTATATAGTTATCGGTCCGCGTCGTAAGCCAACCCTCCGAGACTTCTCCTGGTCGGGGATCAAGGCGACCGTCGCTTCGAACATTCACCTCGGGCTAGATCTTAAGGGTGGTTCGCATCTGGTGATGAGAGTAAAGACTGACGATTTCTTAAAGACCCTGACCGAAACGAACCGGTTGGCCGTGGAAAATGCAGCCAAGGAAGCAGGCTTTCCGGCCAAAGCAGTAACCGCCGAGACTGCTGGTAACTACCGGATTGCGCTCGAAGCTCCCGATGCTTCGAACCTTGCCAAAACCGAAGAAGAAGTTAAGAAAAAGGTAGATTTAGCTGAGTGGTCCTCATCGACCAGCGGCAACACAATTAGCTGGATACTGACTCCGACGGCGCAAAAGGCCCTGGCTGAACAGGCCACTGAACAAGCCCGGCGAATCATTCTCAGCCGACTCGAAGGTGTGGGCGTGGTTGAGCCGCTCGTGCAACGTCACGGATCGCAAGGCTCGCATCAGATTCTCGTGCAGATGCCGGGAATCACTGACCCGCAACGTGTCAAAGAGTTATTGAAGGCCGACTCGAATTTGGAGTTGGTTCACGTAGTCGGCCAACCCAGTCCGGCTCCGACGCAAACTTACGCCACCAAGGAAGAGGCCGAAGCTTCGATGGGTGGCGCGACGAATGCCAACAAGAAAGTCTTCCCCTACGCCGAACGCACTGAACCGACTGCGGCTGGGCAAACACCTGCTGACGCTGCGCAAAAAGAGAAACGCTGGGTAGTCGTTGAATGGCCTCCAGTTGTTGGGGGCAACGAACTGCGTAACGCCTCAGCTGTGCAGGCCGGAGGTGGTGGCGATGCCTACCAGATCTCCTTTTCATTCAAGCCGTCGGGTGCGCAAAAATTTGGGGCCTGGACGGGGGCGAACATCAACCAATACATGGGTGTGGTGCTGAACGACGAGGTTAAGTCGATCGCATACATCAAGTCGCAGATTTTTGATCAGGGCGAGATAAGCGGAAGATTCACCAAGCAGTCAGCTGAAGATTTGGCGTTGACGCTGAGATCCGGAGCCTTGCCGGCGAAAATTGAATACCAGGAAGAACGGACTGTAGGACCAAGCCTGGGCGCTGACTCCATTCGATCGGGCGTGCGCGCTTCGGTTTTCGGTCTGCTTTTCGTTGTAGCCTTCATGCTTTTCTATTACCGAGGCGCGGGAGTCAATGCCGTGGTGGCATTGATCCTGAACATGATTTTGATGCTCGCCGCTTTGATCATGTTTGACGCGACGCTGACGTTGCCGGGTATCGCTGGAATCATTCTGACAATCGGCATGGCCGTCGACTCGAACGTGCTGGTCTTCGAGAGAATTCGCGAAGAATTGACGAGTGGAAAGACCATTGCTTCCGCCGTTGATCAAGGGTTTAAGCGCGCGATTGTTACGATCATCGACACCCACGTTACCACCGTCATCTCGTCGCTGTTCCTGTTCATCTTTGGAACGGGTCCATTGCGTGGCTTTGCGGTGACGCTGATCATCGGTCTGGTGATCAATCTGTTTTCGGCAGTTTACGTTTCTCGCACCATATTTATTTGGCAGCTTACTCGGAATCGGCGCGTTGAATCGTTGAGCATCTAGCGAGTTGAGGAGCAGGGCTAACATCATCTGGGTTAGTTATTCTGTAATTTTATGATTCAAGTTTTCACCAACGTTAAGTTTGACTGGCTGGCTAAGCGCCGTTTGTTCATTGGGCTCTCCACCTTGCTGATGTTGGCTGGTCTGGCGTCTGCCGTGATCCGTCAGGCAGTTCCCGGCGGCACTGATGCATTCAACATGGGCGTCGATTTCAAGGGTGGAACCGTCGTTACGACGCAATTTATGCAGCCGACGACCGCGGAACAGATTCGCGAGACGCTGGCGAAGCAGGGCATTCCTGAAGCGGTCATTCAACCCGTCACCGACAAAGCAAACACGTTTCTGATCAAACTTCCACTGGCGAGTGCTTCGAGTGAACAATCGCAGCAGGAAGTTGAGCAGGGCCGCAAGAAAGTCGGCGAAGCGCTGAACACGATTGGGCCGGAAAAGACTGCTTACGAAATTATCGGTACTGACGCCGTCGGCGCCGTGGCCGGAGCTCAACTGCGCAACAAAGCGATCGCTGCCACTCTCGCCGCGCTCGTCGGCATATTGATCTATATCGGCTTTCGGTTCGAATGGTCTTACGGCGCGTCTGCCGTAATTGCCGTCTTTCATGACGTGCTGGTGACGCTAGGTTTCTTCTCGCTTTTCCAGTGGGAGATCAGTCTGACGGTGATCGCCGCTTTGCTGACCCTCGTAGGTTTCTCGGTCAACGATACAATCGTGGTATTTGATCGTATTCGCGAGAACCGTCGATTGCACCGCCGCGATTCTTTGTACAAACTTACCAACGATTCGATTAATCAGACGCTCTCGCGCACGACTATCACCAACGGGCTCGTGTTTCTTTCCGTTCTCGCGATGGTGATCTTTGGCGGCGAAGTCTTGCGAGGTTTTTCTCTCGCACTAACAGTCGGCGTTATCTTTGGCACCTACTCATCGATCGCGGTGGCGAGTCCGATTATGGTGTGGTGGGAGCAACGACTCGAAGCATCTGATCGATCTGCGGCGCTCGGAGCCGGCACACCCCCTGCTCGTTTACGCGCCGGCACCCCCTCAGCCAAGCGCGAGACAGTTTCCCGTCGCGTAGCCAAGCGTTCGGGCGGTACGATCTAGTTCCATGGTTGGCGGCTTTACGGTCGCTGCAGTAGCTGTTGACAAAGGGTCAATAACTTCAAATTTGCTCTTGACTTGCCGCGGCATGCGGCATAGACTGCACCCGTTGCTGGCCATTTTAATAGCTCAAAGAGTCGACTCGCGTCATATTAGCGAAGGTTGGACGCGTAGTATTCTGTTGAGAGGGCCGGCGAGTTTTTTTGCTCGCAGCTTCAAGTTTGAACGGCTCAAGATCGCGGAGTAACCGTTTCCCCTAATCATTTCCTTTTGTGAAGACTCAAGCGGACCATGACATGGGCCTTTGAGTTTGTATTGAGAAGCAAGAATAAGATCTGGCGAATTTTGCAACCCTGATCCATTTGGCACCGGAATAGGGAGGAGAAAAATGTTCGATAACCTGGTTGAGTCTGGTTCACACAAACAAGATCTCGGGCGAAAAGGATCGTTCCTTTTGGTCACTGTCGGAATTTACGCGGTACTCGGAACGGCGTTCCTGGTCGCCAGTATCTGGTATATGGACAATTCGCTGGACGCGCAGGATCTCGAGCTGACCACTTTGGTTGCGCCCGTGCCAGTGCCGGTCCAGGAGAATCAACCGGAGAAGCAGCCGGAGGCTAAGCCCCAGGACACCAAACAGAATGTGGACGTCAGAAAGGAACTGATTGCCGACGTTAGCAGGACCGAACTGGTGCCGAAGGAAATCTCAGCCAAAGCCAGCAATATTCCTCCCGTCCGGCGCGGCGTGACTACCGTGTTGGGTAACGACTCGTCTAACGCCGCCGTCCCGATCGCAGCCGGTCCGGGATCAGGAACTGGATTGGTGGGTACGCCTACCAAGGTAACCATCGCTGACGAACCGCCACCCCCGCCACCGCAACCTACTCCACCCAGGGCGCCAATTTCAGGCGGCGTGCTCAATGGCAAAGCGCTTAGTTTGCCCAAGCCGGCTTATCCGGCAATCGCGAAGCAGGCACATGCTACCGGTACAGTCGTTGTCCAAGTCACCATCAGTGAGAGCGGTAGTGTTATTTCGGCCACGGCAATGTCTGGCCACCCGCTACTACGGCCGGCAGCCGTCGCGGCTGCTCGCGGAGCAAGGTTCTCCCCCACAAAGCTGTCGGGACAGCCCGTTAAGGTAACAGGCGTCATCACGTACAATTTCGTGGCTCAATAACCGCGGAGGTTCAGCGCCGTGCGGGCCTCTGTGGGGCCCATTCTGCGGGTTCCCTGCACGCTATCAATGTAAGAAAAAGAAAAACCTTTTGGAGGGTCTACCGTGACTATTTTAACGAGTCTTCTAGGAACGAAAGCCTTTAGTCTGTTTGTGTTCATGTGGCAAGAGGCTGCGCCCGCCGCAACACCAAAGCCGGTGGATCACTTTTCTCTCGTGACGATGATCAAGAGCATGGGCGCCGTGGCTATCGCGGTGGTTATCATTCTCATGATCATGTCGGTCTATTCGATCGCCATCATGGTCGAACGTTATTTGACCTACACCGCCGCCAAGAAGCAGTCGCGTGAGTTTGCGCCGCGCGTCGCCCAGGCGCTGAAGAATGATCGCATTGAAGAGGCGATCAACATCAGCGACAAGCATCGCAAATCGCACCTTGCGATGGTGGTCAGCAGCGGCCTGCAGGAGTTCCGGGCCCATTCCGGCGCTTCGGACATTTCCGGCGATGAAATCGACGCCTCGAAACGCGCCCTCCAACGCGCCATCGCCATCAAGACGGCGGAATTCAAGCGCGGCTTGTCAGGTCTGGCGACCATCGGATCGACGGCTCCGTTCGTGGGTCTCTTCGGTACGGTGTTCGGCATCATCAACGCGTTCCGCGCGATGGGCGACGCCGGTCAGGCAGGTATCGGCGCGGTGGCTAGTGGTATTTCGGAAGCGCTCTTTACGACTGCTCTCGGGTTGCTGGTAGCGGTCCCTGCGGTTTGGTTGTTTAACTACTTCACGGGCAAGGTCGATGGCTTTATTGTCGAGATGGACAATTCAGCATCCGAACTCGTCGACTATTTCATTAAGAACCGTACGAAGCAGTTGAAGCCGTAGCGCGTTCGGGCGTACAAGGAACAGCGGTTGTCTTCGCGACGTCCGCCGCGGGATTTATGAACACCGCCAGTGAATCGCTGGCGGGAAGGAGATTTGGTTATGGGAATGTCATCAGGCGGAGGCGGTGGTCTCCAGTCAGAAATCAACGTCACCCCAATGGTCGATATCATGTTGGTGCTTTTGATCATCTTCATGGTAGTCACTCCAATGCTCCAGCACGGTGTGACTGTAGCCCTGCCAAAGGACCTCCAGAATCCTGAGGAAGATCAGAAGATTACGAGCGACAAATCCGTCGTAATTTCGATCCCCGATAACGGCAAATACTTCCTTGGCAAAGACCCGATGCAAAAGGAACAGATCAAGGAACGGGTCCAGAAAATGTTGGACAACATCAAGACGGAAGAAGACAAGATTGTCT
>JANLZV010000729.1:0-1705 GCA_031366425.1 Pyrinomonadaceae bacterium
AATGATTCCCCAGGGAGTGATTACCAATTGAGCACCGCCGAACCTGCTTGTTACAGCACCCCTGAAGAGTCGGGCTTGCGCGTTGAAACGCTACCCTTCGATCAGGTCCCGCATCAGACCCGAATCTTCCTCGAGTATCTCCAGGATGCGACGGCGTTGCGCGAATTCTACCCCTCGGCAGTTCGCTTTCATCACGAGCTTTCTGGCCGAGCTTCCGAAGTCCTCGCTGGATACGAAACTGATCGCAATGCTTTGTGTGACGCGCTGCTCGATATGAACGCCTCATGGGGCGCTGGGGAGGAAACGCTCAAAAATATTGAAATGCTGCGCGAGGCAGACACGGTCGCGGTAGTTTCAGGTCAACAAGCAGGATTATTTTCTGGTCCGCTCTACACCATTTACAAAGCTTTGTCGGCGGTGAAACTCGCCGGATGCCTGACGCAGCGCAAGACGAAAGCGGTCCCGGTTTTTTGGATCGCGACTGAAGACCACGATTTTCCCGAAGTCGCTAAGGCCGAGTTCATCGGGCGTGACTGTAGGTTGGCCCAGGTGGAAGCGCCAGTCTCGCTGCATCGCGACGGTCAGCCGGTGGGCCGCGTAGTGATCGATGAATCGATCAATGGCGTGCTCGACAAATTGTTTGAGTTGTTACCAAGCTCGGAGTTCACTCCTGACCTTGAGCTGCTGTTGCGTGATGCATGGCGACCGGGCCGCGGCTACGGCGAAGCCTTTGCCCGCATGATTACTTCATTGCTGGGTAGTTATGGTCTCGTCTTGTTGGATCCTTTGGACATCCGCTTGAAGAAGTTGGCAGCGCCCTTATATGCGAAGGCAGCTTCACGCGCCCATGAAATCGCGACGGCGATAGAGGTGCGGAGCCGAAGGCTGGTAGAGGCCGGTTACCACGCGCAGGTTACTGCTTCCGAAAATTCGTTTCCGCTTTTCCTGCACGACAATGATGGCGCGCGCCATGCGGTGACTCGAACTTCAGACGGAAAGTATGCCACCAAGGACCGCCACGAATCATACACCGCGGGTGAATTGTCAGAGATGGCCCTGGCCCAGCCCGAACGATTCAGTCCCAACGTCACGCTGCGTGCGGTGGTCCAGGATTATCTATTGCCGACCATTGCTTACTATGGCGGTGCCGCCGAAATTGCTTACTTCGCGCAGACGGCCGAAGTCTACCGGCTGCTGGAGCGCCCCGCGACACCAATCCTGCCGCGCTCAAGCCTAACGATGATAGAGTCGCACACCAGCCGAGTGCTGGAGCGCTATGATCTCTCCCTCGTTGACTTATTTGCCGGGCCCGAGAGCGTCTTGAAGCGCGTAGTGGAAGAGCATCTGGGAGCGGACACCGCGAAATCTTTTGCCGGTACCGAGGAAGCGGTCAACAGCCAACTGGATACTTTGCGCGAACAATTGCGCAGCGTTGATCCAACTCTCGCTGATGCGCTGGAAACTGGCCGTCGCAAGATCAACTACCAGCTCGAAGGCCTCCGCACGCGATTTTATCGCGCTCAAATGTCGCGAGACGAAGCCGCCCAGCGCCAGTTGCAACGGGCCTTCGAGCAATTATTTCCGAACAAGGACTTGCAAGAGCGCCACATCAACGTCACCTCGCTCCTCGCTCGTCACGGCCGCTACGTCGTCGATTGGATCTACCACGCGATCAATATCGGATCGAATGAGCACCAGATTGTCT